>NZ_QSCK01000004.1:0-148305 GCF_003463035.1 Roseburia sp. OF03-24
TTTATAAGCCCGGATGCGCACATAGTATGTCTTTCCTTTTTTCAGTTTACTTATGGTATAGGATGTCTTCGCCGTATTTTTCTTTGTGACCGCCTTTTTGAATTTTTTATCCGTACTGTAAGAAATCTCGTAACCTTTTGCGCCGGATACTTTCTTATATTTCAGTAAGATCTGTTTACTCTTGCTGTTTTTCGCAGACGTAAGAGAAGCCTTCGCCACTTTTACTTTTGTCCACTTTGCATACAAAATGTAATCGGATTTTGCGCTGCTGCTGATACTTGTGATCTTCTTTTTAAATTTTGCATCCGTATACCAGCCTGCAAATGCGTATCCTTTGCGGGACGGTTTTTTCAGTGTTACTTTCTTTCCATAATAAGTTGACGGATTTGAGGCATTGTTTTTACCTTTATTCAGTTTGTAGGTAATTTTATATGGTACTGTAACCGTACAGGATGCCTGATAACTGCTGTTTTCAACCGAAGTCACCGTGATCTTTGTTCTGCCCGGTGCCTTTGCTGTCACACTGCCATTGGCATCCACGGTGGCAATCTTTGTATTTGCGGATTTCCAGACTACCTTTTTATTGGAGGCATAAGACGGTGATACAGTCACATTTAAGGTGAGTTTCTCTCCTCTTTTTACCTCTGCTGATGTCCTGTCTAAAGTTATTCCTGTTACTTTCGCCTTTCCGGTAACAGTCACATAGCAGACTGCATATTCATCACTGCCATCCGTTGCCGCAGCCCGGATTTTTGCTTCGCCCTCCGATTTTGCAGTGACAAGTCCGCTTGCAGAAACCTCTGCCACTTTCGTATCAGAAGAAGTATATTTGAGTTTTTTATTTGTGGCATCCGAAGGTGAAATATATGGTTTCAACTGATAGGTTTGACCAGCTTTTAATTCGATCTCATCCTCATCAAATTCGATCCAGTCTATCAGCTGCGGTACGGTTATCTTACAGGCAGCTTTTACATTTCCAGCCGTTACTGTAATGACTGTTGTTCCAACACCACAGATCTCCACATATCCGGTATCCGAAACAGTAGCAACCTCTTCGTTGGAACTTGTCCATACCACTGCATCTGTGAAATTCAAAGGTGCGATCGTCGCTGTCAGCTGGAAATCGTCATAGCGCTCCGCCGTTTTTTCTGTAATATCCAGACTGACTGAGGTTGCATGAATATCCTGTGTGACGTACTTGATTCCTTTTCCGCTTGCATAAGTCTGGGCATAGCAATCAGACGGACCGTACATCGTCATTTTCTTTGGATAGGAAAATGCATTTGATGCGATCGAAGTTGTGTTGCGTGGGACTGTGATCTGCGTCAGCTTCGTGCAGTTGACAAAGGCACTGTCACCGATCGTGGTCACATTGTAAGGAATCACGATGGATGGCAGAACTGTACAGCCGTAGAATGTCTGGCTCTCGATTTCCTTTAATTTGCTACCTAATGTAATATCAGTCAGAGCTTCACAGCCATAAAATGCAGAACTTCCAATGGACGAAACGGTATCCGGTACAACTGCTTTTTTCATAGCTTTACAGTTTTTAAATGCATTGCTTTCTATTTTTTCTACCCCGGACGGAAGGATTGCTTCCGGCAGGGATTCACAGCCAGAGAATGCGGAGTTCCCGATCATGGTCAGAGTGGATGGGAAATTGATGGTGGTTAACTTTTTGCAGCCGGAAAAAGTGTCTGATGCTATTTCTTTTAGTTTATCTGGCAGATGTACCTCAATGAGATTTGTACAACCAGAGAATGCAGAATTACCTATGGAATCAACTGTATCTGGAATATTTACTTTTGTTAATGAAGTACAATTTGTAAATGCTGTTCCTTCAATGGTCTCAGCACTATTTCCAATTACTACCTCTTTCAATTTCACACATTCATAAAATGCACCATTTTCTATAACTTTAACTGTATTTGGTATGACTATTCTTTCTATGCCATTACATCCTTCAAATAAATGACATGAAATTTCTGTAATTCCATTTTCAAACGTGATATTGTTTAATTTCTCGCAACCATTAAACGGACCACTTCCTCTATAATAATCTAAATATGTATGTGTTTCCTGCAAACTTTTAGGTATCTCAACAGATGTCAATGCTGTACAATTTCCAAACGCTTCTGTTCCAATTTCAACTAATCCTTTTGAAAGTACCAGCTTAGTCATACAAGTATCATTTATAAATGCATATTTACCTATATTTACTACACCATCTGGTATCACAATACTTTCCAACTTTGTGCATTGTCTAAATGCAGAATCGCCTACCTCTGTCAGGTTTTCTGAAAGTAATATTTTCTGTAAATTTATACAATCAGAAAAAGCTTTTCGTTCTATTCTTGTAACAGTATCAGGTATTGTAATTTCTTCCAAACCTGTACATCCTGCAAATAAACATTGTGATATTTCAGTAATTCCTTCTTCAAATGTTACTTTTGACAAATTATCACAATTTTCAAATGGACCGTCTGGATATCCAGTTAAATCATCCCAACTTGTATGTGCATTATCAAGACTTTTTGGTATTTCAATCTCTGTTAGGTTATCGCAATTATAAAAAGCTTTATTTCCTAAATTTTCTAATGATTTTGATAAATTAATTTTTTCTAAATCCGTACATTGATTAAACGCATTCCACTCAATTGAAACAACAGTATCTGGCAAATTAACTTCCATTAAACTAATGCAATGATAAAATGCATTTCCTTGTATATTTGTTAAATTATTAGAAAAAATAACATTCTGCAAATTACTGCATTCTGAAAATGCCTTTGCTTCAATAACTGTAATCGTATCCGGCATTTCAATATCTGTTATTCCACTGCATCCAGCAAACAAACACTGTGCCACCTTGGTACTCCCCTTTTCAAAGGTAACCTTTTTCAAATTACTGCATTTTTCAAATGGTCCATTAGAATAACCTTCTAAACTTTCCCAATCTGTATGTGCAGACTTTAGGCTTTTAGGAATTTCTATTATAGCAATGCTTGTACAATTTCCAAATGCAGAAGTTCCAAGTTCTTCAAG
Organism: Roseburia sp. OF03-24; assembly: GCF_003463035.1. Lineage (NCBI taxonomy): Bacteria > Bacillati > Bacillota > Clostridia > Lachnospirales > Lachnospiraceae > Roseburia > Roseburia sp. OF03-24. Next base: position 3,043 of record NZ_QSCK01000004.1, read on the forward strand.
ATTTTTAGATAATGTTACATTAGCAAGATTACTGCAGCCATAAAATGCATTTCCATTTATCCTCGTCACGCTATCCGGTATCATCACCGTTCGCAAATCCGTCCGGTTCTCAAATGCGCTATCTCCGATTGCCACAACCTCATGCCCATCAATCTCATCCGGAATATAAAGTGCCGTCGCATTTCCGCTATATCCTGTGATTGTAGCCCTGTTTGCATCGTCAAGTGTATAGGTATAAATCGGTACGATTGCACCGCCTGCACCTGCACCTGCATCAAAATAGCTTCCTACGCCCGCCGGATTGAAATATCTCGAACCTGGAGATGTCCAAAAACTTGTCCAGCCTCCCTGCGCGGCAAATTCTTTTCCACGCGTACATGATGTCCGAAGTACGCCGTCCTCAATATGATAGTACACGCGCACCGGACTGTTATTCTTTCCCCAGATCTCTATACTTTTGCTAAAGGTCTTTGATGCAATACCAACTCCGATCTTTGCACTTGCCCCCACTGATGCATACAGATATGCCGCCTGTGACGCACAGTATGTCGGTGTTCCGGAACTGTACCTTACGTATTTGATGTTCATACGTGCACCGGTTTTTGCATAAATATCTCCGCTGACAATTCCGAGCGTTGCTTTTGCGGAGAGTACAATACCTGTGGTCAGATCTGCTTCTGCTGAAAAGGAAAATCCTTTTTTATGACTGTTTCCAACTACACGGAATCCGTCCGAATACGCAAATCCGGCTTCAAATTCCTTTTCCACGGTAAGCGTTGCCTCCCCGGAAAGATTATATTCCATTGCCAGCGTCAGCATACCAACACCGCCGAGCGGCACTGCCCCCAGCGTCAGTGTATGGTTAATATCTTTAAATGCGTCCCCTTTTACATTGCAGGAGTACTCCATATCTCCGCTGACTGTAAAATAATAGTCATTATTTTTCAGCCTGTAACTTACTTTCATGTTTGAAATCACAACACTTACTGTCGCTGTGACATCATCTGAGATGGAAATCGTTTTATCTGCACGCAGGGTATTGTTTTTATAGGATATCCCCCTTGTCATACCTTCTGTGACTGTAACACCATTTACCACATATGTTTCTTCATCTGCCGGAATAAATTCCGTCATATCAACATCCAGTTCGCCCTGCTGGTCAACATTTAAAACCGCGCCATCATCCGCATCTGCGGTTGTAATATATGTCGTTGTTCCTTCTGTCCGTACACTTTCTGCCTTATATGCCATGACAATATCGTTAACATACACGGCAAATGTTGTTCCCTGTTTGATCGTAACCGGACAGTTTTCGATCATAACTATTCCGTCCACATCAATAGATACGGCTGTTCCCTTTGGTACAACAACTACTCCGGACGCAAACGTACAGGTATTTTCTTTTCCGGTCTCTATCTGCGCATCTGCCAAAACCTTTTTTGCATCCGCGATCATTGCATCATGTTCTTCCGTTGTAAGTGACTGTTCCGGGAGAAATTTACCGGCAGCAACCGTAACCCATCCTCTATCGATTGCGACCTGTGCTGCATCCTTATATGTAACATCTGCTGTATCCTGATAAGTATAACTGTCTGTTTCCGGCACAAAACCAAGCATCGCATTCATGGTCTGCGCTGCAAATTCACGTGTCACTGCATCTTCCGGTCGAAATTCTTCTCCTGCCTCAAGATCGATCATTCCGAACTCGCATGCCACCATCACATCACGATAAAACGAATCATCCGTTGATATGTCACTGTAATAATTATCCGGATAATTGTCCCCATCTACCGTAAGATCAAATAATGTTACCAGTTCCTGTACCCAGTCGATACGGCTGATCTCGTCACCTGATAATGCCCTTTTTAAAATCTCCTCTGTACTCTCCGTTTCTTCCGTAACGTTCTCTGTTTCAGCCTGCTCTGGCTCTTCTGTGACATTCTCTGTTTCAGCCTCCTCTGTTTCTTCTGTAACAACCTTCGTTTCTGGCTCTTCTGTCTCTTCCGTGACAATCGTCGTTTCTGGCTCTTCTGTCTCTTCCGTAACAATCTCCGTCTCAACCGCCCCAGACTCTTCTTCTGCCAGATGTCCGGCATTATGATCTTCTTCATCTGCCTGGTCTGTTTCTTTTTTCTCTGTCACTGTCGACTTTTCATCATCCTGTTCTGCAGTCTGTGTTTCCACAGTCCCTTTCTCTCTGAAACTGTTTTCTTCCTGTGTCTGCTGATAATCTTTCCCTGCCACATCCGCCAGCAGCATCTCCGGTGCCGCGGTCAATGTCATACAGGCACAAAGCAGCCATGCGATCATTCGTTTTTTCATAACTGTTCTCCTTTCACAGATATGTTTCTTCTGTAGTTCAGATTCTTTTCATTCATTATATAACACTTGTTAGCTGTTATCAATACAACCTGTATGTTTTATATAGTTACATTTTTTATTGATAAAGTAGAACGATAAGGAGATTTATTGCATGGTACGATTAAAAGAACTACGTGAATCAAAACATATGAGTCAGCAGGCTGTCGCTGATGTATTTCATGTCACACAGCAGACAATCTTTAAATATGAGCATGCTCTTGCGGAACCGGATCTTGATGTAATTCTTCACATGGCAGATTTCTTTGATACTTCTGTTGATTATCTGATCGGTTACACAGATGTTCCCTTCCGGTATGAAGTATATCCGAAAGATTCCATCACGCAGAGTGAACAGCGTGTTTTAGAATATTACAGACGGCTCCCGCCCAAAGTACAGGCTCTGGTTCAGGCACTCGCAGACGAAACAGCTGAAAATGGTTCTGCCCCAAAAACAGCTTTCCGTTGATGCAGAATGCACCCCCTAATGTGTGATTCAAAGACAGATAGATTACATTGGAGTACTCCCCTGTTTTTTCCGCCAGCATCGCCGCATTTACATCATTTTCAAAATATACCGGGATTCCGATCGCCTGTTCTAAAAAACGCAGACTGTAGTTTTTTAGAACAGGCGCATGGGATTTTAAAACGATCCGTTCTTTCTGGTCAACGATTCCCGAAATCGCAATCCCAATTCCAAGCAATGTTTTCTCTGCAGACTCACCAGCTAAAAAAAATTTTACCTTTTTTGCAGCTTCTGTACAATAAGATAATTCTGTTGTAAATTTTAAGCGGATACGTTCCTTTTTTATAATCTCATCGCCCAGATTGACAAGCACCATTTCTATATGGTTTGCGGTGATGAGCATCCCCATTGCATGACAGTACGACTTATATATCCACGCATCACAAATACCATGCTTACAAATACCTTAAGAGATTTAGAGGAGCTTGGGATCATTCACAGAGAGCAGTTTAATGAGATTCCACCCCATGTGGAATATTCCTTAACCGAAAAAGGAAAAGCCCTGCTTCCGGTGTTTTTTGAAATATCAAAATGGGGGGAAGAAAATTTAGATTAAATGAACAACGTTATTCCCATAAGAATTAACAGACACAAACATTCCCCAATCACTGCGCTCCGATATAAAAGCACATTTACCCGCGCAATATCTTCTGCTTCCACTGGTCTGATATCATCCCCGATATATGGTTTTTTCACGATCTTTCCAAAATAACTTGCATCCCCTGCCAGACGAAGATTTAAGGCACCTGCACAGGCTGCCTCGGTCTGGGCAGAATTGGGGCTTGCATGGTTATAACGGTCACGTTTAAAAATGCGCAGGGCATCTTTCCCGGAAAACTGTTTTCCCGGCAGATAAGCTGCAGCGATCATCAGTGCCGCACTGATACGTGCCGGAATATAATTTACCACATCATCAAGTTTTGCCGCCGTTCTTCCAAAATTCAGATAGCAGTCATTTTTATATCCCACCATCGAATCCATCGTATTGACTGCCTTATACAAAAATCCCAGAACCGGTCCGCCGATCGCTAAATAGATCATCGGTGCGATCACACCATCCGATGTATTTTCCGCTACCGTCTCCACTGCTGCTTTTGCAACACCTGCTTCATTCAGATTCTGGGTATCACGTCCCACGATCATTGCCACTGCTTTTCTTGCACCGTCAAGATCCTCTGCCTTCAGACGTTCGTACACTTTCATACTCTCGACTTTCAGACACTTTGTCGCAAGAATCTGATATGTCATGATACTCTCTAAAATGCAGCCTGCTACGGGATTGAGTACATACCCCCCCAGAAGTAAGCAAATACTTACCAGACCTGTAGCAGATAATACGATCACTACAAGCCAGATGCCTGCACACCATTCTTTTTTTTCATTTCTTATGCCTGATACATCAAGCATTTTATGATCTATTGCAGAGATCAGATTTCCGATCAGGCGCACCGGATGATACAGCCAGTGCGGATCTCCGATCAGCAGATCTAACAGAAATCCTGCCAGAAATGCAATCATATGGTAATACATATCGTTACTCTCCCAAAATTATTTTTTCATCTGTTATAAAAATCGAAGTCTCATCCACTGCTCCATTTTCATCCGTGGTATAAGACAATGTACATTCATACCCCTGTCCGCACCTGCACTGGTAATCAAAATAGGAACCCTTTCCATAGCTGTCAAATAATGCCATGATCGTGCCGCCATGTACGACGCAGACAACTTTTCCCTGTACTTTTTTTGGCTGCGATGCTTTTTTCAGCTCATTTTCCTGCTCTATAAAACAGATCTTATTTATCCTTTTACTCTGATCTTCCGAACGAAAGGTATCGCTCTTTTTTTCTGTCAATCTGGTCAGGCAATCCATGAGCCCGGCTCTGCACCGCAGGATAAATTCTTCCCGGCTCTCCCCATCCGGAAAGGGCAGTGTTCCACCGCTGTCGATCCATCTCTGATAATCTTTATTTCCATTTAATTCGAGATAAGTTTTCCCTTCAAAACTGCCAAAATTCATCTCTTTCCATTTTTCTATGATCTGGCAGGACTGATTGCCATATATAATCTCTTTTGTCTGTCTGCACCTTAACATCGGACTTGTAAAAATAAAATCCGCATCCGGATATTTTTTTCTGTTCTGTGCAATCACTTCACGTCCTTCCACAGAAAGCGGCTCATCCGTCCAGCCAAGATAACTTTTTCTGCGGTTTGAATCTGTTTCTCCGTGCCGGATAAAAACCATTCCTATTTGATTTTCTGCGCTATTCCGCATATCACTCGCTCCACACTCTCCGAGGCTTTTGCCAGAATGATCTGCATTCTTCCGACCTGCTCCCGGTACTCTCTTTCCTCTTTTTCGACCGGTACTACACCACATCCGACTTCATCACAGATCACGATACAGTCCGGATTCTGCTTTATAAATATTTCTGTGAGTTCCGGTACATCTGCGCCTTCTTTTATTTTTCTTTTGACCCACAGATGGAACTGATCTACCGCCACTACACCGCTTAACTGCTCAAGTTCTGTTTGTTCACCGGAAAAAATGTCGTTCTCTGAAATCTGATATGCAGTTTTTACATAATCGCGTTTTCCCTGTGCTATTCCACCTAAAACCAGTCTCATCTTAACCTCCAATTTGCCACACTAAAACTCCAAACTATCTGCATTGAGCAGAAAATATTTCATGCCCATGAATACGAATCCTTCTTCATTTCTCCATGGCTTTTTCGTTCCATTCACTATAACAATCTTCTTAAATGAATCCGGAATATTTCGAAACGAATTAAGTTCCTGTGTTTGCTTTTCCTCTGTAGTCATATCATAAGCGACCTGAATGTAATATCTCTGACTGCCCTGATTTACTACAAAATCAACCTCTAACTGCTTATGCACTCTCTTTCCTTCACTATTTTTTGCAAATACATCCACAATTCCAACATCCACATTGTAACCACGCACAAGCAGCTCATTATAAACAATATTTTCCATAATATGAGTCGGCTCCTGCTGTCTAAAATTCAGTCTTGCATTTCTAAGTCCAACATCCGAAAAATAGTATTTCAGATTGGCTCCTATATATTTTCTGCCCTTAATATCATACCGGTTCGCTTTAGAAATCAAAAATGCCTCTGCCAAATAATCAATATGGTTAGATATAGTTTTATTGCTATAATTGATTCCTCGTTCACTTTTAAAGGTGTTTGATATTTTAGTTGGGTTGGTAGGAGCTCCAATGACAGACGCCAGTATATCTACCAAAGTTCCGATTTCATCAACATTTTGAATCCTGTTTCGCTCTACTACATCCTTGATATAAACATTGGTAAAAATATTTTTAAGATACTCCGTTTTCTGGCGTTCCGCAGAGAATTGTGCCACTTGCGGTAAACCACCATATATCATATATTCCTCCCACGCATCATCATAATCTCCGTTAAAAGCCGCATAGAACTCTGCAAAGGACAACGGATAAATTCTGATTTCATCTCCTCTGCCTCTAAATTCAGTTACAATGTCGCTGGATAAAAATTTAGAATTACTGCCAGTTACATACACATCAATGTTACTGATGCGAAGCAAACTGTTCAACACTTCTTCAAATCGTGGCATAAACTGTACTTCATCCAAGAGCAGATAATATTTCTGATCATCATTCATTATATCTTTAATATGCTGATAACACTTCTTTGGATCTCTCAACTCCTCATTTTCAATGCCATCTAAAGCAATCTCAATAATGTGGTCATTATCTACACCACTTTCCAATAAGTATTTCTTAAACAACACAAATAACAGAAATGATTTGCCGCATCTCCTGATTCCCGTGATAATCTTAATCATTCCGTTATCTTTTTTTATTTTTAACTGTTCAAGATATAAATCTCTCTTAATCTCCATAGTATTCGTTCCTTATTTTTGTGCTTTGCACAAATTTTGGTAGTATTATTTTACTACTAAATTATTTTTATTTCCATAGCCATTACTATTTTTTGTACATTTGCACTTTTTTATGTAGCACTTATAGAAGAAAACCAGATGGTTTCATGCTATTTTTATGCCAGTTATTATTGAGTTTTCAAGCTCATACCATTCACAAATACGGTAGTCTTCCGTATCGATATTATAGATTTTTGCATTCAACGTTTCAAGCATAAACGGGGAATGTGTTGCAATGTTGCTTCCTTCTTTTGTCTGAAAAATGGTTCAATATCTTTCCCTCTTCTACAATATCTAAATGGAGTCTGCCATAACCACCTTACAATTTTTCCGGAAACAGGCTATGCCATATTTTATAAAATTCTGCATACCATCCTGCTTTAATCTTGCAATGTAGCCTTTTTCTTCGATCTGCTGCAGTGCTTCCTCACATGCTGCATCCATATCTCCGCCTTCTGCATATTTTAATTCGATTACAATACCCATCCTGTTTTCTCCAATCTCGATAAGTATGTCACTGTAACCAATACCTGACTCTGCATTGGATATTGTGCGCCATGTGGATTTATAGCCTAACAGTCCTAAAAGAACACCGTGATAAAAATTTTCTTTCTTTTCCTTTGCGACCGCAGTATCTCTGATACTTATGGTATTCCACAGATAATTTCCAAATATCTTTTCTATCTTTTCCGGTTCTTTCTTTACGAATGCCTCACAAAGCTCTTCGAGCGTTTTTCCATCACTTTTTGACACATCACTGAACCATTCCTTTATCTGTCTGGTAAACAGATTTCTTATTTCTCTATTTGGAATTTTCAACAAATATTTTCCACTTACTGTACGGCCATTTTGTGTCAGATATCCCGTAGTCAAAAGTACACTCCATAAATTTTCTATGCTTCTGTCTATCTCATTGTACGTCAGTTCCTGCGAAACGTCCTTTTCAATGCTTTCTCCTGCGATCAACTGCTCTATTTCCGCTTTTGTCTGGACGTTTGCCTTGTCAATAAACCTGCGCACGATAGAGTTACTGCTGGAATTTGACCAGAAATCCTGTGGTGTGGCATTGGGATCAGCACACAATAAATCAATGTAATTTACAACATCCCACGGACAATATACATCTGCATTACCGAATCTGTAACCATCATACCATTCCTTTACTTCCTCGAAATGCGACGATAATCCATAATCCAGAAGCATTTTTTTTACTTCTTCATCGGTAAATCCGAATTGCTCATCAAATCTTGTATCCATGACAGATAACACCTTAAAGTTATTAATTCCTGTAAAGATACTCTCTTTCGATACTCTTAAACATCCTGTCAAGATGGCAAATTGCAGGAAATCATTCGTTTTCAATGCCTGCCCTAATAGTCCACGAATAAGTTCTGCCATTTCATCATAATAGCCATTACTGAATGCTTTATCCAGCGGTACATCATATTCATCTATGATAATGATCACTTTTTCTCCGTAATGTCTGCATAAAAGTTCTGACAGCAGACGAATACTGTCTGACAAATCTTCCATCTGTCCTGATAAAAGTTTATCATATTGCATACGTTCTTCATCTACCAGTTTTTCACTGTTTTTTAGATAATAATGTCTGCGGGCTTCATTTTTTATGGTAGTAATGATACGTTTTAAGGCTGCATCAAAAGTCAATCCATCTGCGCCCTTAAGTGACAGGAAAATAACCGGATACTTTCCCATATATTCCTCACATATTTTTCTGTTGCGGGAAATATATAGTCCGTCGAAAACAGACTTATCTGTACCAGCTTCAAAAAATGTTTTAAACATACTCATATTCAAAGTCTTGCCAAAACGCCGCGGACGCGTAAAGAGGTTTACCTTTCCCCAGCTCATCAAAAGCTGCTCTATCAGTTTTGTTTTATCGATATAATAAAATCCCTCTTTCCGGATCTCTTCAAAATCTTCAATTCCTACTGGTAATTTTAATCTGTTATCCATGCATGGAAACCTCCCTGAAAATAAATCCGCTACACTTAACCATTAGTATAGCGGATGAATATCCAAAAAACAATATTTGACTATAAACGAAGCCTCATTACTTTTCTGCTACAAGATGCATACGAAACCCTTTCTGTCTCTCTAATTTTTTCACTTTTAAACCTGCTGTTTCGCACATTTTGCGCACTTCCATGCAGCTGTAAATCCGTACATCTCCATGTCCGCCAAGATGTGCCAATGGCATCTCAATATGATTCATCAGCCATATCATAAAATTATTACTCGTGTAATCACGCAATACCAGTTTTCCGCTTTTCTTCAACACCCGTGCCACTCCATTTATAAACGCCTGGGGATTCGGATAATGATGAAAACTGTTCGTACAGATCACTGCATCAAACGTATTTTCGGCAAAAGGAAGATTCTCACTGTCTCCGACTAAAAATTTGGTATGGACAAGTTTTTTCTCCTGTGCCACTTCGATCATACGGGGCGTCAGATCGATTCCCGTATAATTCCTGTCAGGAAATTCTTTCACCAAAAGTTCTATCATTGGACCTGTTCCACACCCCACATCTAAAAGTTCCTGAAATGGATATTTTTTTAATTCTTCAAGAACCGGCGGATAATCGTCCTTACACATTTCATACACACCCGCATGCCCGGAATCATATACTTCCGCAGCTTTGGTAAATTCTTTTATCGATAAATCCTTATATTTCTGTTCTGTAAACATTTCCGTTTTCTCCTTTACAGTCTGGTGATTTGTCAAATCTCATAGTTAGCATTAACTAACCATAATCATGATACCATACCAACCCTGAAAAAGAAAGTATCTTAATACTATTCATTCAAATAATCATACGCTATCCGTTCAGCTCCATCTCTGACATATATATTTCCACATTTGCGGAATCCAAACCGTTCAATTGCAGTCTGCATAGAAATATTATCTTTGTGTGTATCAATACGAATATAGTCTATCTGTTCAATGCAATATTCAAAACATACTCTGGCGATTCCTTTACATAGCTGTTTCCGGCATCTATATCTGTTTTTAATATTTCCTCGTCAGGGTATCCCTTTCCCCATTGCGTTTTATTCCCCTGCGCAATCATATATGCCTTTGCCGTTTCAAAAATTGCCATAATCTGCTTTGTATCTTCTGTTGTGCTTTTTCTTATTTCCATACCCCTTAATCCTTATACTATCGTTTCTAAATAGGTATCATCATTTGATATGCTTCTTTTAAATTTTATCATATATTCCCAATGCTTTCTATCTTCAAATACCATCACTTTCTCCACTGGAATGTCCCTGACTGCTGTCCACATATATTATGAAAACTGGCATAATATTGTCAGATAAATCAGGATTGCTTGAAAACGCTCCCTGTATCGGCTATAATTTCAACGTAACAAATCGGAATTGATGGAGGTAGTGTGAATTATGAAAAAGATTGTATGTGCAATGCTATGTATTCTGCTTGTATTTAGTTTGAGTGCTTGTGGCGGAAATGTTAATGAAGTAAATACGCATAATGTAGAATCTGAAATATATTCTGAAGAGGACATTGCAGCTGCTATTGACACCATAAAAAAAGAGTTTAAGAGCAACTGGAATGGATGTACTCTTACAGAAATTTATTATGCAGGGGATGACAGCTCTAAAGACCATCAAGATTGGGCAGATAGGAACAATGCAGATGAAGTCATTGTTTTGCTATCTTCATTCGATGTTGATTCATCTGGAGGAGATGGTTCTCTGAATCCAAATAGTACATACAATGATTGGAAGTGGATTTTAGTTAGAACAAACGGCGGACAATGGCAACATGTTGACCATGGATATTAAAATAAATTCCTGTTTAAGGTGCATAGATTTATGATTCTCAAAAGAAGGTAAAATAATGAGCAGCTGCCTTCTGAACCTCCTTCAAACATACAACTTAAGAAAGAACTTCAAATGACTCACACAAAACGTAAATCAAAAATTATCCTTATTATACTGCTTGCCGTGATTCTTACACTCTGCGGTATCAGCGTCTGGTATGTCAATGACTACTATCACGCTGTTGATGTAGATGAGGCTTTAACCTCCTCCGATACCGTAACGGTAAGTTCTACTGCCACCGGCATGCTTTTTGACGGACCAGGTACGAAAGATGCGCTTATTTTCTATCCTGGCGCCAAAGTAGAGGCAATCGCATACGCACCACTGTTAAAACAGATCGCAGGAAGCGGCATCGACTGTTTTCTTGTCAAAATGCCCTGCAACCTTGCTTTCTTTGGTATGAATAAAGCGGATGACATCATGGCGGATTATTCCTATGAACACTGGTATCTGGCGGGTCATTCCCTCGGCGGTGCCATGGCTGCAAGCTATGCAGGGAAGCATTTAAATGATTTAGACGGACTGATCCTGCTTGCTTCCTATTCCACCAGTGATCTTACAAAAGCTGATTTCCCGGTTATTTCCATATATGGCAGCAATGACGGTGTCTTAAATACGGACAAAGTTGTAATCAGCCGTGACCTTATGCCCGCTGACTATTCGGAACATGTGATCGAAGGAGGAAATCATGCCGGTTTTGGGAATTACGGTGCACAAAAAGGTGACCATGATACAGCGATTTCCCATGATGAACAATGGAGAGAAACCGTATCCATCTGCACATCAGTGCTAAAAAAGTAATAGAAATGTAATCCAAACACTCTAAAAAGGAGCTGAGATACTGCTAATTTTAATCAGCTAGTGCGACAGCTCCATTTTTAAACTATATTATTTTTTACCATCTAAAAATTCTTAAATCCATATCCCGCAGCTCTCACAGCATCAATAAAATCACCCAGCACTGCTGCATTCGTCTCCGACTCCGCATGGAGCAGATAAATCGCACCCGGATGGAGTTTATCTTTCATCTTCTGCAGGCTTGATACATGATCCGGCTGGTTATTGACATCATAATCAAGATATGCAAAACTCCAGAAAATACTCTTATAATTACAGTTATTTAACAGTGCAAGCGACTGCTCACTGAATCTTCCGGTCGGATAACGGAACAGGTACATGTCATACCCAAAGTTTTCCTTGATATAGGCATGATTCTCTGTTACCTCATTTTCCTGCTTATCTAAAGTCAATGATGGCATACCCGCAGATGGATGTGTCACACTGTGGTTTCCAAGCACATGACCTTCATCAATTATACGTCTTACCAGATCAGGATTGTCCTTCGCATATGGTTCCGTTACAAAAAATGTAGCAGATACACCTTTTTCTTTTAAGGTATTTAAAATGCTCTCGGTCTGTCCGTATTCATAACCTTCATCAAATGTCAGATAAATATCTTTTGTATCTTCACCGATGAAGTACGCATTATATTTTCCATAAGTCTCCTGTGCATTGACGGCGTCAAGCGGACGGTTTTCGTCATCCGTGTGGCTGCCAAGTCCCCAGTCATGACTGGTCGCATCTAAAGAAGCTACGTTTTCAATCTGCGTATTCTGCAGCACCTGTCCGGTCGTGCCTGTGCCTGTTTCCGTAGATGTCTGGTCTTCCGTACTCGGAACATCCTCTACCGATTCTGTAGCGTCTGTTCCGTCTTTTCCGTCTTTTCCATAGGACTCATACGTTTTTAATACAGCATCCCCGATTGCTTTCGCGTAACTGTCAAGGTTTGCATCAAACAACTGGTTATCCGTCGGGCTGTTCATAAAACCAAGTTCAACGATACATGCCGGCATGTTTGTGTGCAGATTTACATAATAATCTTTGCTCTCGCTCTTTTGTGTTCCTTTCTTTACGCCGCGGTTTCTTGAAACTCCTGCAGCATCCAGATTGTCCATGATATTCTGGGCAAGTGACTGTGCCTTATCATCTGCATCACTGCGGATCCAGGTCTCTACGCCATTTCCCTCACCGGTATTTCGGTGCAGCGACACAAAATAATCGGCATTATTCTGGTTTGCAAAGTTTGTCCGCTCCTCTAACGACAAAAATGTATCATCCGAACGTGTCATGATAACCTGCACATTTTCCTTGTCAGTAAGATATGCTGCCACTGCCTGTGTTATTTTTAAATTGTCATTTTTTTCATAACGAAGCCTGTAATCAGATCCATTATCTTTTCCGCCATGCCCGGCATCTAAACATACGATCAGTTTATTCTCGTCTATCTCATCCTGCTTCTCCTGCTCGTCATTAACCGCCACGATCTTCCCTTCGATCTGTGAAAGGTCAATGCCTGCCGGAACCAGTTTGTGCAGCAAACTCCCCATCCCTTTAAATAACGCAAGAACGATCAGAAGCTGCAGCGAACAATATACTATGCATACCAGGTTTCTCAGTCGTTTTTTTCTTCGCTTCTCTGCATTCAAATCCGTTCACTCTCTATCTTTTTTCTTTTTCATTCATTTATATAAATATTTTAGTCCGCAGTGCATATTTCAGGTACTGCGATATTAATACTTTAGTCCGCAGTGCATGTGCTCATTGCTTTACCACATTATATCCCATCCACCTTTAAATGACCATAAAACATTTTCTTAATATTTTATTATGTTTCGTCAAACAGGAACTGTGCCAGTGCATAATTGCTGACATCCTGCCCCTTCGGTGTCAGGTAAATTCTGCCTGCACGGCGCTCTAAGAGTCTCTCTTCCTGCAGATGATTTAAAACTTCCTGATACACTGCCTCAATCGGTATTCCAAAGTCATGAAAGAAATCATCTCTGGAAATTCCATCGATCATACGGAGTCCTAAGTACATAAACTCTTCCATCTGGGCATATCTGCTTACAGATTCTGCCGAGGCATGTAGATTGGTTGCCGGAAGTTGTTCCACTGTGCCATCTTCATGATGATTTTCCCAGATACCTTCGCGGATTGCTTGTGTCTGTTCTAAATAAGTATATAGATCCGATGTATTGGTGTAACGTATGTTTTCCATCAAAGAAGATGCACCAAGTCCCATTCCGAGATAGTTGACACGTGTCCAATAACCAATATTATGTCTGCATGCATATCCCGGCTGCGCAAAATTTGACACCTCATAATGCACATAGCCATTTTCTTTCAGTACCTGTTCCGTCATCTGCGTCATCTCGTAGACTTCATCTTCCGTCGGCAGTGCATCCGTTGCCATTCCCGCACGCTGCTTGACCGCATCAAATTTATAGAGATCGTAAAAAGGTGTTCCTTTTTCAATGATCAGCGAATAGGCAGAAACATGCTCCGGTTTCAGACGGCATACTTTCTGCAGGGAATCCGCATAGGTTTCTATATGCTGCCCCGGAAGAGAACTCATAAGATCCACATTGATATTGGAAAATCCTCCTGCCCTTGCAAGTTCATAGGTCTTTAAAAACTGCTCCCAGGTATGGATACGTCCTAGCATTTTTAATTCAACATTCTGTGCAGACTGCAGCCCCAGACTGATCCGGTTGATCCCGGACTGTCTGTATACTGCAAACTTCTGTGCCGTGACAGTTCCCGGATTGCACTCAATGGAAACTTCCGCACCCGGCAGCAGGGAAAAACTCTGATGCACAGCATCCATGATCGCTGCCATATCCGACTCCCAAAGCCATGACGGTGTACCGCCGCCAATATATACGGTCGAGACCACATAATCCCTGCAATGGGCTCCATAGTAGGTAATCTCTTTACAAAGTGCCTTCACATACTGTCTCTGTGTATCTTCATCCGCCGGAAAAGAAAGGAAATCACAATAATTACATTTCCTGACACAGAACGGGATATGGATATATAATTCCAGTTCCTTTTTTTCCATTTTTAATCCTCATCCAGTTTTAAAACACTCATAAATGCTTCCTGCGGAATCTCAACATTTCCGACCTGACGCATACGTTTCTTTCCTTCTTTCTGTTTCTCTAACAGTTTCTTCTTTCGGGAAATATCACCACCATAACATTTTGCAAGCACATCCTTGCGCATTGCCTTGACTGTCTCACGCGCGATAACTTTACCACCGACAGCCGCCTGGATCGGTATTTCAAACAGATGTCTCGGAATCTCTTCCTTTAACTTTTCACACATTTTTCTTCCGCGCTCGTAGGCACTGTCTTTAAATACGATAAAGGAAAGGGCATCCACCTGCTCTTTATTGATCAGAATGTCAAGTTTTACCAGCTCGGAACGCTCATATCCTTTTAATTCATAATCGAAAGATGCGTAACCTCTGGAACGTGATTTTAATGCGTCAAAGAAATCATAAATGATCTCATTTAACGGCAGATCATATTTGATGAGTGCACGCGTCTCCTCTAAATATTCCATACTCAGATAAACACCGCGGCGTTCCTGACATAACTTCATGATTGCGCCGACATATTCACTCGTCACCATGATCTCTGCCGATACAACAGGTTCTTCCATGTATTCGATCTCAGACGGATCCGGGAGGTTTGACGGGTTTGTCAGGTCAATGACCTCACCGTTTGTCTTATGCACTTTATAAATAACTCCCGGTGCCGTTGTCACAAGGTCTAAATTAAACTCACGCTCTAAACGTTCCTGAATGATCTCTAAATGAAGTAATCCTAAAAATCCACAGCGGAATCCAAAACCAAGTGCTAAAGATGTCTCCGGTTCATACTGCAGGGAAGCATCATTGATCTGCAATTTTTCCAGTGCATCTCTGAGATCCGGATATTTTGCACTGTCTGCCGGATACATACCGCAGTACACCATCGGGTTGACTTTTTTGTAACCCGGAAGCGGTTCACTGCATGGACGGTTGGCATTCGTCACGGTATCGCCGACACGGGTATCACGGACATTTTTGATGCTTGCACAGATATAACCTACCATTCCCGCCGCAAGCTCATCACATGGGATAAACTGTCCTGCACCAAAATATCCGATCTCTGTGACCTCGGACTGTGCACCGGTTGCCATCATACGGATGGTATCTCCCACTTTTACCGTTCCCTCTTTGATACGGCAGAATACGATGACTCCTTTATAGGAATCATAAAGTGCATCAAAGATCAGCGCCTGAAGCGGAGCATCTTTATCTCCGGTCGGCGCCGGGATCTTCGTCACGATCTGCTCTAACACCTGATCGATATTTAAACCGGTCTTAGCGGAAATACGCGGTGCATCCTCCGCCTCAATACCGATCACATCCTCGATCTCCTTTACCACCTCATCCGGCTGTGCACTCGGAAGATCGATCTTATTAATAACCGGCATCACGTCAAGATCATGGTCTAATGCAAGATATACATTTGCCAGTGTCTGTGCCTCCACGCCC
This sequence comes from Roseburia sp. OF03-24, assembly GCF_003463035.1. NCBI lineage: Bacteria > Bacillati > Bacillota > Clostridia > Lachnospirales > Lachnospiraceae > Roseburia > Roseburia sp. OF03-24. The sequence continues at coordinate 19,122 of NZ_QSCK01000004.1, forward strand.
TGTGCAGCGTCTACAACCAAAATCGCACCATCACAGGCTGCAAGGCTTCGTGACACTTCATAATTGAAATCGACGTGTCCAGGTGTGTCGATCAGGTTAAAAATGTATTCTTCCCCATCATTTGCCTTATAAATGATACGAACCGCCTGTGACTTAATCGTGATTCCACGCTCACGCTCTAAATCCATATTATCAAGAACCTGTGCCTGCATCTCCCTGCTGGTCAGTGTTCCTGTTCTTTCTATAATACGGTCAGCAAGCGTTGATTTGCCGTGATCGATATGTGCTATAATACAAAAATTTCTGATTTTACTCTGATCTATTGACATTTTATTCTCCATTCCAAAAAATAATCAGGCATTTACCCATACTTTTTTATTATACGGGAAAAGCAAAGGAAACGTCAAGTCGTCCGCAGTCCACTTTCGCGGTTCTCTTTCATTTATTAACAATTAAAATACAAAAATTCACAATATGTTCACTGGATTTTTAGTACTTTTGGGTGCATAATAAATTTGCTGTTAAATATTTAACAGTTGGGTTTCCGTAGTCACTATGACTTAAACCCCCTTCTTAATATGAAAATTCCCAACACAGCGGCTGCAAACGCTGTGTTGGGAATTTTTTTGCTCATTCATAAATTGGATAAGAAGTTCCTTCTCTCATAAATACCGGAATCACATCGATCGGTGCCGGTACTGTCACATAGTTTCCACCCTCATATACTTTTTTCGTATATGCATCTGTCCACTTTGTACCAGACGGAAGATAAACCCTGCGTTCTGTCGCTCCGGCTTCCATGACCGGTGCCACCAAAAGATCCGGGCCAAACATGTATGCATCTTCCACGTTCCAGCTCTCCTTATCTTCTGCAAAATCAAAGAACAGCGGACGCATCACCGGTGCCCCTGTCTTACTTGCCTGTTCCATGCAGGAACGGATATACGGGCGGAGGCGCTCACGGATAAACAGATATTTTTTCAATATCTCATAATTATCCTCTCCAAAACTCCATACCTCATTATCCTGACCGGAGGTAAGCTGGCGCACACCATCGATAAACTCCTGTTCCCTCTCATACCACGGCGAACGTTCTCCATGCATACGGAATACCGGACAGAATGCACCCCATGCAAACCAGCGGACTAAAAGCTCCTTAAATGCCGGATCTTTGATATCCCCACCAAGGAATCCTCCGATATCTGATGTCCACCACGGAATGCCTGCCACACACATGTTAATTCCTGCCTGAAGCTGTTCTCTCATAGAACGGAACGAAGAATACACATCCCCGGACCAGGTAAGGACACCGTATTTCTGGCTGCCAGCCCATGCACAGCGCACCAGACTCATGATGTCTTTCTCTCCCTCCGCTTTTAAGCCATCATAAAATCCTTTTGCATAACCGACCGGATAAATATTACTGCACTGTAATGCAGGTCCCGCATAATAGCGGTAATTATCAAAATCATAAGGACCATACTCCGGCTCTGCCTCATCTAACCAGAAACAGCGGATTCCGTTTTTATAGTAGTTTTCCTTACATTTATCCCATACAAACTTCTGTGCTCCCGGATTTGTCGCATCATAAAATACCGTATTACCCATCCAGCTCATATGATAGGACAGTCCTCGATCCGGTGTGACAAGATATCCCCTGTCATTCATCTCCCCATAATTTTCGCTGCGCTCATCCACCGTCGGCCAGACAGATACGACCGTCTCGATTCCCATACTCTTTAATTCATCCACCATTGCTTTTGGATCTGGCCAGTCTCTCGGCTCAAACTTAAATTCACCCTGCATTGTCCAATGGAAAAAGTCGATCACGATCGCATCCATCGGAAGTCCGCGTTTTTTATGTTCCCTTGCAACTGCAAGTATCTCATCCTGATTGCGGTAACGCAGCTTACACTGCCAGTATCCCATACCATATTCCGGCATCATCGGTGTTCTTCCGGTTGCCGCAGAATACTGTTCTTCAATCTCAAACGGTGTATCTCCCGCCGTGATAAAATAATCCAGTTTCTTTGTGCTCTTTGCATGCCACTCAGTCTTATTTGCTCCGAAAATGGCTGTCCCAATCGCCGGATTATTCCAGAAAAATCCATAACCTCTGTTTGAAACCATAAATGGTACACTCGCCTGGCTGTTTCTGTGTGCCAGTTCCAATATCGCACCTTTTTTATTCAGATTTTTTTCCTGATACTGCCCCATACCAAATATTTTTTCATCATCAAATGCTTCAAAACGCATGGTCAGTTCGTAATCTGTACTTCCTGGAATCGGTTTTAATTCTCTTGCATCAATACGCAGTGGCACGCAATAGCGGTTGATCCGGTTTCTGTTTCTCCAGTACTCTTCGGTCAGAAGCCCTCCCTTCTGATTAAAATAGCTGATCCATCCCTCCGGGGAGATCACCGCCGTGATCTTTCCGTTTTTTACCGTGTATACGTTTCCGGTCTGATGATATTTTGCAAATTCTTCTCCGCGATACCACGGATCTGTCGTGTCAACTTCCCTGCATTCCACCTGAATAGGGCATTTTTTTACTTCCTCGGTCAGCGCCCAGTCATGTGCATCCATCTGTGCTTCCTTCGTCATGCGCACACGGAAAGAATTTTCTCCCCATGGTTCTAACCACAATGTCGATGTTCCATCTGCAATTACCAGTCTGTTATTTTCTTCGTAAACTCTCATCTAACTTTTCCTCTCTTATATGAATCATTCAAAATTAATATAACTTGCTATTTCCTGTATTTATCATTTTTTCCAGTTGATATAAATTTGTAAAATTTTCCGTCCTTTTTCCAGTTAATACAAATTTGCAAAACATTCTGCCCTGTCAGATTATTTCAACATCTCTCCATACAGAACGCCGCGTGACCCTGTCGCAAGGAAAAATCTGCCAAACTTTCTCTTATCGCCGTCGATGCTGTTGATCTCACCATACATCTGATTCTCCCGGTTCAGCCGCTCATACGACTTTCCCTCATCAAGGGTACGGTAAAATCCATATTCCCCATCAAGACGTCCGCAGAAATAAATCGCCTTTTCCTCTGTCAGATACTCCCTTCCTTCGCCGATCACACCAAGTCCCATGCGGTAACATGCATCTTTCGCATCTGTCAGCCTTTTTACATGAATTTCATCTGTTCCGGTGTCATAGCAGAATTTATAAAGTCCCGCGTCACCTAATGCCATGTAAAATACACCGCTTTTTCCACCCTCACCGCGCACTTCCGTCTTATTTGCAGTATCAATATAACCAAAATCGCAGATAGGAAATGTTTCTTCCGGCTGCTTCTGGTAAAAGTTTTTACCGCCGTCCCTGCTCACATAGATTTCAGACGCACCGCCAAAACCGTAAAACAAATCATTACCAGTACGGTCAGAAAAGACTTTCAGGTAACCCTTTTTGACAGGATTTCCTTTCAGATCAAATACGCCTGCTTTTTGAAAATTTTTCCCACCGTCATTGCTGATGATCACCAGTTCCACCGGAAGCCTGATGCCATCTGCCACAGACCAGACAATATTTGTACCGTCCGGTGACATTGCCACCCAGCCGGCATTTACATTCGGATTTTCAATCTCATGCAGTTTTCGGTCAATCTCTGCATTGATGCCAAACGGCATGCTGATCCGCTCAAATGTTTTAAAATTATCACGGGTGCGCACCAGACCGCCTTTTGTTTTCCCTTTCCAGTTTCCCCGTGCCGTCACAATGCCAAGATTGCTGTCTGCATCGGAAATATCTGCATTGATACAGGTAATATAGCGGTTGCCTTCCCTGTCGTCAAATGAATTTTTACATGGTTCATCGAGATTACGGAACGCAAAACCGCCAAGATCCCCGACGATATCAATAAGTTCTGCTTCTCCGGCGACCGGGGCATATACATTCAGATGAACCGTCTCCTCGATTCCTGCACATGCATCATGATAACGCGGATGTTCACCAAGCAGTGCATCCGTCATAAAAACACCGGTTCCGGAATTAAACCATACCTCATTCGGATCGAATGGATTGATCTTAATATCGCTCATCCAGTGCAGCAGACAATGATTGCCATTGTACTCCGGCTTCATATAGGAAGTATTAAAATACAGATCTCCTTTTTCAAGTCCGCACAGGCTCACACTCCAGCTATTACCATAATCTTTGGAAAGATATACGATCTCATCACCCTCTTTTTCCCGGCAAAGTGTCGAGCAGACCAAAAGTCCGGGCATCGCTTTACAGGAGGAAATCCCGCCAAATCCATAATTTAAAAATTTTTTTGTCAATACACCATCCGCATCCGGCGTGATATCATCATATCCTGCAATTTTCCCTTCCGAAAAATAATAACGGAGTACTTTTCCACCGATCACATCCCCGGAATCGCAGCTGTATCCGAGATCGACCACATAATTCCATCTTCCGGTAACATTCATCGTCACATAAAGATAAGTTCCATCATAATTATAACGTGATGCCACCAGACCGTTCATTTTACTGTCACTGACTAAAACATTTTCTGGCTGCATCAGCCTTTCAAATGACTGGCCTGCATCATAGGAAACATACAGGCTGTGACCACGCAGTTTATCATTTTCTCTCGTCGTATAGCCTGCTGTCCCTGCGACGATCGTTTTTGCATCATCTGACACCCAGACACATGTCATGTAATTTTCTTCTAAAGTAAGTCTCTTCCAGGTATCTCCTCTGTCCGTGGTTTTCCACAGACCATCTAACTGACTTGCAAAATAAAGTATATTCTCATCCTTTTTATCTGCTGCCAGACGATATCCGGTTCCTCTTCCGCACAGGTTACCATGGACAGTCACAGGTATCTTTTTATGGATAAATGTCTCTCCATAATCCTCTGAAATAGAAAATTTTCCATAGCCCTGCCCGTTGATACCGCTCATAATATATAAATATTCCGGATGATTTTCGTCGAGTGCACATGCGATTGGAAATGTTTCAGAGATATCCTCCATGCTCACGCCATCGATCAGACTTTTCCAGTGTTTTTTTTCGTAATCATACCGGTAAACACCGCCGATGTCTGTTCTGGCGTAGAGGATACCGGGCTGTCTGGGATGGTATAACAGTCCGGTGACGTATCCGCCGCCTGGGATTGGGGCATTTTTGTATTCGTAGTTGATTGTTTTGTGGGCTTTCATTGTATAGGTGAACTCCTTTCGCGGATATTTTTTTCAGTGTAACGATGATTCCCGTTTGCGAGTAAGCAGATTCGCAGTGCTGATAAAAAAGAGTCGCTCGCGACTCTTTTGCGCTCGAGCGGTGCTGTTTACAGCTAACTTCTTCTCCGCGAGATGCGTATCCTGCCCGGAGGGCTTTTTGATTCATAGGACGTAATTTCCTATGAATCGAAAAAAGGAACCCCGCCAACAGGATTCCTTCTTAAACACCAGACGAACCCCTACTTTAAAAGTAAGGATTTTCGTCTCAATTTTCTACCACATTTATTCGCCTACTTATACACGAAAAATCCGCTTTAATCTGCATCATAATCATCCAGGAAGTTATGGTACACTCCATCTTTTTTATATCCAATGATAGTCTTTAAATTCACATTGCTGACGCTGTTGAAAATATTGCTGTCAATAAATTCACTTTTTTTGCGCAGTTCGGTGACAAGATCTTTCATTTCCTCACGCTTGGAGCCTTTTGCCCCGCCACAGCTTGTACAGTTTTCCGTAAAACGGCAGGCACACTGGATAAACTGCAGGCGGTTATAGTCACGCCATGCCTTGATGTCCTCTTCCTTTACCAGATAAAGTGGACGGATCAGTTCCATTCCCTCAAAATTCTGGCTGTGAAGTTTTGGCATCATTGTCTCAACTTTTCCACTGTATAACATTCCCATCAGGATCGTCTCGATCACGTCATCAAAATGATGTCCAAGTGCGATCTTATTACATCCTAACTCTTTTGCCTTTGAATAAAGATATCCTCTCCGCATTCTCGCACACAGATAACACGGATTCTTATCTACCTCTGCAACAGAATCAAAAATCTGTGTTTCAAATGTCGTGAGCGGAATATCAAGCAGTTTTGCATTTTCCTGGATAATACGCCAGTTTTCCTCATTATAGCCCGGATTCATACACAGGAAAACAAGTTCAAAATTGCGTTTTCCATGACGGTATAATTCCTGAAACAGTTTTGCCAAAAGCATGGAATCTTTTCCACCGGAAATACATACCGCGATCTTATCGCCATCCTGGATCATTTCATAATCATGAAGTGCCTTGGTAAAACGGCTCCAGACCGGCTTTCTGAATTTTTTGATCAGGCTTTTTTCAATCTGCTCGGTACGCTCTTTTCTTGAATCATCCTCCATCGTCACACGCGTGAGCTGGTATCTTAACCAGGCACGGTAACCACCCTCTAAATTGATGGTATCATAGCCTTCATCATCCAGTATCTCTGCTGCATCCCTGCTGTTTTCCCCCACATGGCAGTACAGATAAACCGGCTGGTCTTTCTTTAAAATATCTGTCTCACCCGCTTCGATCTTTTCTAACGGAAGATTGATGGCACCGTCGATCGCCCCGCGTGAAAAATCATTTTCCGGACGGACGTCGATCAGCTGCAGACCTTCTGTTCCTTTCTGTGCCAGTTCTTCTACGGTAATTGTATTCAAAATATTTCCTCCAATTTCGTATTCTTTTATTTTGTGCGCTTTCCCTCTTTGATCTCATCTAAAACTTCCGCAACTGCCTCGCGCTCATCAAAATGGTATTTCACACCGCGGATCTCCTGATAATCTTCGTGGCCTTTTCCAAGCAATACGATCATATCTCCCGGCTGGGCATTTACCATGCAGTATGCGATCGCTTCTTTCCGGTCGTCGATCTCGATATATTTTCCGTTACTTCTTGCAAGTCCGACTTTAATATCTTTATTGATATCGCGGATGTCTTCATCTCTCGGATTATCACAGGTCAGTACACACAGATCTGCCATCTCACCGGTTACCTCACCCATATCATAACGGCGCAGCTTTGAACGGTTTCCGCCGCCGCCATAGACACAGATCAGACGTTTCGGATGATATTCCATCAATGTCGTAAGCACGCTTCTGGTGCTGACTTCATTGTGTGCGTAGTCAATGATCAGATAATAATCTTTCGATACCGGAAGCATTTCCACACGTCCTTTGACCTGCACTTTATCCAGACCGTCTAAGATTGCCTCATCTGAAATTCCTGCCAGATGGCAGACTAACATTGTTACCAGTGAATTATATACTGAAAATCTTCCCGGAATATGCACTCTTGCCTCGCAGTCCATGCATCCTTTCACATGGAAATGCATACCGAGTTTTCCGTTTTCCTTGATAAATCCAAGATCCGCTGCAACCAGATCAAGCGGTTTGCCAAGAAACGTTTTTTCACTGCCATCTTCCACCCCGAAACTGTGGATCTCACAGGTATGGTTTGCCGCAACTGCTTCGCTGTGCTCATCATCTGCATTTAAAATACCGATCTTGCACTGGCGGAATAACATGCTCTTACATTCTAAATATTCCTCAAACGATGCATGCTCATTTGGTCCGATATGATCCGGGGACAGATTGGTAAACACACCATAATCAAACAGGATTCCTGCTGTTCGGTCCATTTTCAGTCCCTGCGAGGACACCTCCATCACTGCATATTCACAGCCTGCTTCTACCATGGAAGCAAACATGCGGTGCAGTTCGTAAGATTCCGGTGTCGTATTTTTTGACGGAATCTTCTCATCTCCGATCATCGCTCCGATCGTTCCGATCAGTCCGACTTTTTTGCCTGCTGCTTCCAGCACATTTTTGATCATGTATGTCGTGGTTGTCTTTCCTTTGGTGCCGGTCAGTCCGATCGTGATCAGCTTTTCTGCAGGGTAGTCAAACAATGCAGCCGACATCAATGCGAGTGCATAACGTGCAGATTCCACTTTTAACACGGTGATCGTATCAGGAATCTGCGTGGCTTCCTCCGCCCGCTCCACAACAATGACACTTGCTCCTTTTTCCACTGCATCCGGGATATATTTGTGACCATCCGTCACTGCTCCAACCATACAGACGAACATGGTTTCCTTTGCAATCTTTCTTGAATCATAGATAATGTCTCTGACTTCTGCTTCCATGCTGCCCTGTAAACATTCGTATTTTATCTTTTCACAGATCTTACTTAACTTCATTTTTTCTCCCTATATTGTTCAAGACCACGAAAAGCCGCCGTACATTCTGCACGGCAGCCCCTGTATAATATCTTTTTATTTTTCTAAAATGTGTGATGCATCAATCTCCGCTTCAAACACAGTGTGTGACGGTCCCGTCATAAATAAATGGTTTGTTTTCTCATCCCACTCGATCAGAAGAGGTCCACCAATCTGCTCCACAGTAACTTTGCGGTCTGTACGTCCGGTCAGAACACCTGTAACAACCGCTGTCGAACAGCCTGTCCCACATCCGATCGTCTCACCGGTCCCACGTTCCCATTCACGGATCTTGATATAATCACGCTTTACAAACTCTGCAAATGTAACATTGGTTTTATTTGGAAACAACGATGTCATATGCTCGATTGTCTTTCCGTAACGCTCCACATCAAGGTCTGCGACAGAATCCACAAACATTGCACAATGTGGATTGCCCCAGGATACTGCCGTGATATGAAATGTTTTATCCAGCACCTCCACCGGCTGCTCTACAAACTGCTCTAAATCTGTATTTACCGGAATTACTTTCGTATCCAGTCTCGGTTCCCCGATATCTGCTCGGATGTTTGATACCAGACCATCCGTTACCGTCAGATTCAGATGCTGCATCCCACCAAGTGTCTCGATCACAAGTTCTGTCTTATCGGTCAGCCTGTGGTCATAAACATATTTTCCGACAGAACGGAGTGCGTTGCCGCACATTTCTCCTTCTGAACCATCCGGATTGAACATCCGCATCCGGAAATCTCCCTTATCGGATGGACAGATCAAAACCATTCCGTCTGATCCAATGGCAAAATGTCTGTCGCTGACAAACCGTGCCAGCTCCGGTAAATTTTTAATATCCTGGTGAACGGCATCAATATATACATAATCATTTCCAAATGCCTGCATTTTTGTAAATTTCATGGTAATCCTCCATTTTATGCATTCATTGCCCTGTCAAGGTCTGCAATGATATCTTCTGCATTTTCAATTCCGACTGACATACGAAGGAAGCAGTCTGTAATACCAAGTTTCTCTTTGATGTCAAGTGGTGTATCCTCATGTGTCTGTGTTGTCGGGTATGTGATCAGTGTCTCTGTTCCTCCAAGGCTCTCTGCAAACATGATCATATCAACACCTTTTAAGATTTTCTTTACTGTCTCAAAACTGTCAACAGTAAATGAGATCATTCCGCCAAAACCAGTTGTCTGTTTTTTCGTCACTGCGTAATCTTTGTGATCTTCAAAACCTACATAATACACTTTCTGTACTTTCGGCTGTGTTCTGAGCCACTCTGCAACTTTCTTCGCATTCTCGTTGTGTCTGTCCATACGAACCGGCAATGTCTTGATTCCTCTTAAGATCAGCCAGCTATCAAGCGGTGCAAGCTGACTGCCGTGAGATTTGATATGGACATGGATCTTTTCTGCAATCTCCTCGTCATCTTTTACAACCACGATACCGGAAATCGTATCGTTATGTCCGCCTAAATATTTTGTGGAGCTGTGTGTTACGATATCTGCACCAAGCTGTAATGGTTTCTGGAAATATGGTGTTAAAAATGTATTATCAACAACCGTGAGTGCTCCGATACTCTTTGCGATCTCAGAAAGTGCATGGATGTCTGCCACCTTCATCATCGGGTTAGTCGGTGTCTCGATAAATAACATTTTTGTATTCGGACGGATGGCTGCCTTTACCTCATCAAGTTCTGACATATCCACATAAGTGTGCTCGATGCCGTATCTTCCAAAAACATCACCGATGATACGGAATGTTCCACCATAGATATCGTCAGATAAGATCACATGCTCTCCCGGATTTAACAGGGAAAATACTGCCATATTTGCCGCCTGTCCGCTGGAAAATGCAAATCCTTTGATACCTCCCTCTAAAATCGCCATAGTACGCTCTAATTCCTGTCTGGTCGGATTCTCAAGACGGCTGTATGCAAATCCTGTGGATTCTCCAAGTGCCGGATGACGGAAAGTAGCCGTCTGGAAGATCGGCATGCTGACTGCTCCGGTAAGCGGTTCCGTTCCAAGTGCTCCGTGTACTGCCTTTGATTCAAAATGTAATTCTTCTTTTGTACTGTAATCATTGTAATTGCTGAAATTCTTCATGCCGTTCTCCTTCTTTTTCATTCTTATTATTTCAAATTTTTTAACATTTATTTCCTATAACTTTTCTTTCATATGGTTCTATTATATAAAACACTTTTTAAAATATATACTCGTCTAGTGCTGTGTATATTGCAAATTGTGCTTTTTTGTGTTAGGGTTGGATTTGAAAAGCATTTTATTAATCTGATTCGGAAGGAGTACCTGTATGCCGGAATATAAAAAAGTCGGTTATCTGACATCCAGTTTTAAATTATTTCATCTGAAAGACCAGAATAAAAAGGATTTTTCTTATCATTATCACGATTTTCACAAGATTTTAATCCTGTTAAACGGTGATATCACTTATTGCATCGAGGGACATTCTTATCAGCTTGCCCCTAATGATATCGTGTTAGTTCACGCCGGGGAGGTTCACCGGCCGATCATTCAGTCAGAATCTCCTTATGAACGTATCATCATCTACATTTCACCGGATTATTTGAAAAAATATGAAAAGTCCGATTTTGATCTTTCACACTGTCTGAGCCAGGCTGCCACAGAACAGTCACACGTGCTGCGTTTTCAGGGTTCGCGTGCTGCAAAGTTAAAAACTGCGATACAGGCACTTGACCAGTCTGTAAATGATAAAGATTTTGCAGCTTCCCTGCATCAGAAAATTTTATTTTTAGAATTTATGATACAGTTAAACCGTGCTGCCATGCACGATGGCATCGAATTTATCAATGATACTGCCTCCGACGAAAAAATCATCACGGTATTAAATTATCTGAGTGAACATCTGACCGAGGATATCTCCATCGACAAACTGTCTGCGAGGTTTTTCTTAAGCCGCTCTTATCTGATGCATACGTTTAAAGACCAGACCGGTTACACGATCGGCAATTATCTCTCGACCAAACGGCTGCTTTTAGCAAAAGATCTGATTGCAGAAGGAATGCCAATCACCGAAGTCTGCTATGCCTGCGGTTTTAAAAATTATTCAACTTTTTCGCGTGCATATAAAAAAAGTTTTGGAGAAGCCCCAAGGGACTCTCTCCAAAACCTGAAATCTTAATTTATGATAATAAAATGTTCGCAGGACACACATTCTGTTATTCTCATCCTATTTTGACACTGCTTCTCACTGACGCTCTGCCATTTCATTCATGAGCGTCGGTATGAACTGTTTCTTTCTGGAAACAATTCCGTCTAACAAAATACCATCAGCCCGCTCTTCTTTGCGGAACGCGGCTCCTAAAATCCTGCCTGCATTCTCCCCGTCAAAAATAATTTTTGAGGATTCCTCTAAAATATCCGTCAGCATGACATAGACCATATCTATCTTCTTTTCTGCAAGCACCTGTACCATAAACGGGCGTATCTGTTCTGCCACTTTGTCTAGTTCTTCCCGGCTCATAGCACTGATCTGTGCCACTCCGAAATCACAGTCATCGGTATGGAATATCTTGAAATCCTGATAAAAGATCTCCTCCGTGGACTTTCCGCTGAAATTACTGCCCGCCTGGAACATATTTTTCGCATAAGTCTCAATGTCTACTTCCGCGATCACTGCAAGCGCCTCCGCCACAGATTTATCTAACGGTGTACACGTTGGTGAACGGAACATCAGCGTATCAGAAATAATGGCAGACAGTAAAAGTCCTGCAATCTGTTTTGGCACATCCACGCCCTTTTCCTGATACATCTGATAAATGATCGTTGAGGTACAGCCGAGTGGCTGATTTCTAAAATAAACCGGCGAAACTGTTTCAAGACTGCCAAGACGATGATGATCAATGATCTCTAACAGCTCTGCCTCATCAATTCCGTCTACCGCCTGTGCCTTCTCATTGTGGTCAACAAGGATCACCTGTTTCTTCTGCATATTCATCAGGTTACGACGGGAAACCATACCGGCATAGTTACCGTTTTCATTTAAGATCGGGAAATCACGGTGTCGGATTTTTGACATCGTCTCTCTCACTTCGTCCACATAGTCCTCTATACCAAATGTGATGATATTTTTCCGCGTCATAAATTGCTTGATCGGCATACTCTGATTGATCAGACGTGCTACTGAAAATGTGTCGAACGGCGTTGTAATAATGATACAGTCATGTTTTTCCGCAAGGGCGCGTACATCCTCGCTGACTTCAATTCCCCCACCGATGATCAGACAGCTTGCATTTGACTCGATAGCCTGTTTCTGCGCCTCTTCCCGGTCCCCTGAGATTACCATGTCATCATCTTCGATATAATCTGCCATATATTCCGGATTCGAGGTCGCTACCACTACCTTTCCTCTTACAAAATATGCATGCTCATTTCCAACGATGATCGTTCCATCCAACGTTTCCGCAATATTTTTATACTGTGTTCGTGCCTGGGATAACACATGATTATCAAAAACGTCCATGTAAGACGTTGCAATATCCTTTGTTACAATAATTCCTTCGAGTTTTCCAAACTGATTGGTTACCGGAAGCGTTACAACCTCTAATTTTTTCATTGTCTCCCATGCACGTTTCAGGGAAATCTGGCTGCTTACTCCCGCCGTTCTTCTGTAATTAATATCCTTAATCTGTGTTCCCGCATAGGTAACTAACTCTGGTTCCTGTGCCCCAAAATAATCGAGCACATAATGTGTCTCTGCATTTACTGCTCCGGCACGTTTTGCCACATAGGTTTTATCGTTTTCTGTCTGATTTTTTAAATATGCATAAGAGATAGCTGCACAAATAGAATCCGTATCCGGATTTTTATGCCCTACAACCCAAACTTTTCTCTTTTCTGCGCTCATGAAATTCCTCTCTTTACCTAAAAATTAGCAGCTATTTCTCTGATTTATTACTGCCGGACTCTTCTTTTTTATTTCTAAAAAAGAAAGAAACAGACGCTGGCAGCGCCGGCGTCATGTGTACTGTTAAAAGCGAAATACTCCCATAGAATATAATATAAATACGATCAATACCACAAAATTTAAAATTGAAAACCAGGATAGCAGCTTCACATATCCTTTCACCGAATCAACGCCGCCTTCCATCTCATCCATTTTTTCAATTTTAGAATCAAACTCATTGAACAGATCCTGTATGTTACGATAACATTTGACATTTTCCGTGTGTACTTTTTCAGAAAGATCCGTCTTAATAGACTCTAACTGTGACGTTGCATTCTCTAACAGCTCCTTGACCTCCGCAATCTGTCCTTCACTGAGCTTTTTGTTGGCAATTGCCTGTTCCTCTAAGAACTGCTTGTTCGCCGCAATCTGTTCCTCGTTTAATTTCCGGTTAGAAGCCGTCTGCTCCTCATTCATCTGACGATTTAAGGCAATCTGTTCCTCACTGGTTTTCCTGATATCAGCCACCTGTCCGGTAAGACCTGCCTCAATCTCTGTCATTTTCGTCGTCACTTTATCAGCAAGCGCATCTACTTTCCGTCCAAACTCGGTAACAATCTTGTCCGCCTCTTCCTGACGTTCTGTTAAAATATGTTCTAACTCCTGTGCCTTGTCCGCTCTCTCATCCACAAGTGACTGCAGTTCCGCCGCTTTACTTTCTTTTGCTGCCAGAAGCACCTGAAGTTGTTTTGCTTTTTCACGAAACTCATCGATCTGACTGATCAGTAAATCTTCATTTTCCACGTCCTTTTGTGTCCTTTCCTGTTCCTGTTTGTTCATTTGTCCGCTCTCTTCCGGCTTTTTCCGGTCCAAATGACGTACATTCTGCGGTATGGCCCGCTTTTTCTGGGGTTGAAGCTGTCTGAATACCATCTGCCATAAACCTGCCATCTGTGTCCACTTCTTCCCCCTTTCTGATTTTTTTCGCAATATATCATGGTTATTCTATCATTATCGTTTTTCTTTGTAAACAATAAATTATTTTCCATTATGTTAAACATGTGGACTGTGAAACTTTATATTTTCATTAAGGATCGCATAGATGACAAAGAAGCGATTCCAACTGGAACCGCCTCTGTCAAAAAAGGGATTATTTTTTCTTCAATATGATTTCATTTCACAAATAGTATGTTTTTGATTATCTACATAATTTTTTGAACTCATCAGCTACGAACTGGACTTTTGTTCCAATGACAACCTGAACAGCTGTTTTACTTGGTCTGATAACACCAGCAGCCCCTGCTGATTTGATTTTCTTCTCATCTACTAAAGAACTGTCTTTTACCTCAAGCCGAAGTCTTGTAATGCAGTTATCAATACTTTTAATATTTGCTGCACCACCAACACCTTCTAAAATTGTTGCCGCTACAGTTGTGTAATCACTGCTCCCAAGGTCGACATTTTTCTCTGCTTCCACATCATCGTCTTCTCTACCAGGAGTTTTCAGATCAAACTTTGTGATAGCGAAACGGAATACAACATAAAATACAATAAATGCTGCAATACCAAGTGGAATGATCATCCAGGTATTCTTTGCTGCCGGAAGGGTTGCAGAGAAAAGAAGGTCTGTTGCTCCAGCAGAGAAACTAAAACCTGCTCTAAATCCAACTAATACCGTAATCACTGTGAAGATACCATATAATAATGCATATACAACATAAAGTGCCGGTGCAAGGAACATGAAACCAAACTCAAATGGCTCTGTAACACCACAGACAAATGCACAAACAGCTGCGGAGGCTACCAGACCGATTGCAACTTTCTTCTTATTACTCTTAGCAGTCTGAATCATAGCAAGAGCTGCACCCGGAATACCGAACATCATACATGGGAAGAATCCAGACATATACATACCCAAATCCCATGTTACATCTGCCGACGTCTCGCCTGCCCAGAAATGTTGTAAATCCCCAAGTCCGATCGTATCAAACCAGAATACATTGTTCAGTGCATGATGTAATCCGGTTGGAATCAGCAATCTGTTTAAGAATGCATAAATACCTGCACCAACAGGACCAAATCCAACAATTCCTTCACCGATTGAAACTAATGCTCCAAATAATAAAGGCCAGATGAATAATAAGATTGCGGATACAATGATAGAAACAACGCCTGCAACGATTGCTACACAACGCTTACCACTGAAGAATGATAACCAGTCAGGTAATTTTGTACCTTTGAATTTGTTGTAGCATGTTGCACCGATGATACCGGCAAGGATACCGATAAATGGGTTTGCAATCTTACTGAATGCAAGCACTTTTGTCTCATTCTCTGCAATTACCGGCATTAACGTTGTAACAACCCCTGTAGAAAGAAGGTTTGTCATCATTAACCATGATGCCAAAGCTGCAAGAGCTGCTGTACCATCATTATCATCTGCCATACCAACGCCGACACCGATAACAAAAAGAATTGCCATGTTATCGATCAAAGCTCCTCCTGCTTTTACAAGGAAGAAACCGATCATCTGAACGATACCGGAAACATCGCCCCCCTGCATGGTAGATGGACATAGCGCATATCCAATACCCATTAAGATACCACAGATTGGAAGACACGCTACAGGAAGCATTAATGCTTTTCCCAATTTCTGTAAATACTTCATCATAATAAAAGCTCCTCCTTTTTTTTATCCCTTTTCGTTTTATTTTATGCCGTTATAAGTACGGCTAAAATACATTTTAATCTCCATTCTTGCGCTGTCTTTCAATGAAAACAACGTTTTCATTTGCATCTCAAGTTTGTGCGTAAGCACAAATCTTGCGTGTGAAAAATCTTATTTTTCACACTAACAACTGTATATTGCGCTTTATTTATTTAGAATCAATACTGTGTCGCCAGGTTCTACTTCCTGATCTGTCACTGTTTCCACTGTCTGATAATCTGATGTATTGCACACAACCACAGGCGTGATCACGTCATAACCGGCTTTTTTTACTGCGTCAAGATCAGCCTCTATCAACAGTTCTCCCTTTTTCACAGAATCACCATTGCCTTTATATGCAGTAAAATGTTCTCCCTTTAATGCAACCGTATCAAGTCCTATGTGTATGAGCAGTTCTACACCTTCTGAAGTCGTCATACTTACTGCATGCATCGTATCAAATAACATCTCAATCGTACCATCGGCCGGTGCATATATCCTGCCTTCCGCAGGAATAATTGCAACACCTTTTCCTAAAATCTCCTCTCCAAAAGTTGGATCACTTACATTACTGATCGCAACCGTTTTTCCTTTTACTGGTGAACCTATCTCAATCCCTTTTTCTTTTTTCTTAAAAAAATCAAACATTTCCATACCTCTTTTCTGCTGTATTATTGTCAGGTTTATCCTGCCATACACACACGTTTTATATGTATCGCCAGAAACATGATTTCCTCGCTGGCAATTTCGCTGCCATATTCCTTTTCAATATATTCAGCAATATGTTTACTGCATTCATATTCCTTCGGATACTTATTTTCCATCATCCTTGCAAATTCAATCTCCTCATCTTTCAACAATTCATGCCGGTAAAGGCGCTGTACCAAAAACTTAAGATGAGTGATAAATCTCTCATAATGCAGGGATTCCTCATCAAACTCAATTCCCATTTCCAGCCTGACCAGTTCTAAAATCTTCTGAATCATATTCGTCATTTCAAATGTATCATTGATCGTCGTGTTGTATTCTGCATTCACAAAATGCAGGGCTATAAATCCTGCTTCATCTTCCGTAAACTCTGTACCCAGCTTCTCATTCAAAAGATCAACTGCATATTTTCCCATCAGATATTCCTGATGGTAAAACCTCTTAGTCTCCCAAAGTAATGCATTCTTCAATTGAATCCCCTGCGACTGTCTCTGGATTGCAAAATTAATATGATCTGTCAAAGTGATGTATATATTCTGATTCAGTTGTACATTCAGATTCTTTATTGCGTAAGATATAATATCACTGGTAAGCTGCATGTGCTCTAATGGAATATTTTCTAAAAGTTCCTGAAACTGTCTGGAAAGCTTCTCATTCTCAATACGAAAAACCTTCTCGATTTTGCTTTCATCAATCAGTTCTCCCGTATGCGCCTTAAACCCGATTCCCTTACCCATGATAACAATTTCCTGCTGATTCACATCATATGCTGATATTACATTGTTATTAATCACTTTCTGGATAACCATATTCCACTCCGTTTTTGTCCCTAATAATTAAAAAAACCAAATTTTACAAAATCCAAGCCAGATATGTAAAATTTGGTTTTGCCTGCTTACCAGTAACAATCCAATGTGCTCTGTTTCTATCTAAATAAATTGTAGCATTCATTGTTTATTATGTCAAGTTTTATTCTTATTATTTTTGTTTTTTTGTTAATATCCACCATACTTTTTTCAAAAACCTGTACACAATAACTAATTATCTTACAAATTTGTTTCAAAGAAAGATTTTAATGCATCATATGCCGCATCTTCGTCAGTACCTTCCACTGTTATAGTCACAGTCTGGTCTTTTTTTACTCCCATACTCATAACTGCCATCAGACGGGCTGCATCAATTACTTTTCCGTCTTTTTCGAGAGTTACTTTACTTTTAAAATTTTTAACCTCTTTTACGAGCATTCCCGCCGGTCTTGCATGAATACCCAATTCGTCCTTTACTGTGTAACTGAATGATTTCATTTTAATTTCCTCCTATGCTTAGATTATGCATTTATTATTTTATTTCTTACAGGCAGCACCATTGCAGGTGATACCGATAATTCATCAATGCCCATTTTCACAAATGTTTCTGTCAAAGTCAGATCTGCTCCAAGTTCTCCGCAAATTCCTGCCCAGATTCCTTCTTCATGGGCACTGTCAATGACCATCTGGATCATTTTGAGTACTGCCGGATGATGTGAATCATAGAAACGGTCAAGTTTTGCATTCTGCCTGTCAATAGCAAGCGTATACTGTGTCAGGTCATTGGTTCCAATACTAAAGAAATCCACCTCTTTTGCGAGATCATCTGCGATCATAACTGCTGCAGGAGTCTCGATCATAACTCCAAATTCAACTTCTTTATATGGCAATCCCTCTGCAGACAATTCCGCTTTCACTTCCTCCATGATTTCTTTTACTTTTTTCACTTCCCATACAGATGCGATCATAGGAACCATAATGGAAATATTGCCAAACATGCTTGCACGCAGCAACGCTCTTAACTGTGTTTTAAAAATTTCCGGCCGGTTCAGGCAGATTCTTACTGCACGATATCCCAATGCCGGATTATCCTCACGATCAAGTCCAAAATAATCTATCTGCTTGTCTGCTCCGATATCTAATGTGCGGATGATCACCTTTTTTCCAGCCATCACTTCTGCAACCGTTTTATAGGCCTGAAACTGTTCTTCCTCTGTTGGAAAATGATCACTCTGCAAATATAAAAACTCACTTCTGAAAAGTCCGATTCCGGCTGCATCATTCTGTAAAACAGCTCCTAAATCTTTTACCTCACCAATATTAGCATAGAGTTTGATCTCTTTTCCATCTTTTGTAACAGTCGGTTTTCCCTTTAACTGCTGTAATAATTCCTGACGTTTCTTCTCATTCTGCTGTTTTTTCTCGTATTCTTTTAATATTTCTTCCTCTGGATCAAGGATCAAAATACCCTTAAATCCATCTATAATTGCATACTTTCCATTCACTTCTTTTGGAATTGCCGCTGATACCAATGCCGGAATATTCATCGTTCTGGCAAGAATGGCTGTATGAGAATTTGTAGAGCCTTGTCTTGTCACAAATGCAAGCACTCTCTCCCGTTCTAACTGAATTGTCTCGCTCGGAGCAAGGTCGTCCGCTGCTATAATATATTTTTCTTCATCGGCCGCATGCACAGTTTCTTCCTTCCGGGATAAAATACGGATCACACGTTCAGAAATATCTTTTACATCTGCTGCACGTTCTTTCATATAATCGTCATCCATATCCGCAAACATCCTTGCAAAATTATCTCCCGTCGTCGCTACAGCAAATTCTGCGTTCACAGACTGCGCTACTATGATATTACGAATAGAATCCAGATAATCTTCATCCTCTAACATCATCTGATGTACTTCAAAAATTGCTGCATTTGCTTCACCAACTTCTTTGACTGCCTTGTCATAAAGTGCCTTTAATTCTTCTGTTGCCTGATTTTTGGCTGCTCTAAAACGTGAAATTTCTGCCTGTGTGTCATCAATTTTCACACGTCTTACCACATTGTTTTCTTTAAAAACTTCTTTGATTTTTCCAATCGCAATTCCTCCGAATGCAATCTTTCCATTAATTTGCTGCATTTGTTTCCCCCCTCTAAACAACAAGTCACATTACTCTACCACATCTGCATTCAAAATCAAAAAAACCGAAAAAGCACACGCAATCATAAGCGTCTTACTTTTTCGGTTTAGTACATTTGCATGTGAACTACCCTCTATATGTATTTTTATTATACGTTTTTACCCTGTTTTTGTCAATACACAATTTCGTATTATGCTAATTATATACTTTGTATACAATTATGATATAATTTTCGACATATTTTCACAGATACATCTTATCTATTGGACCGCCTGCTATCTGTTCCATGCTCCAGTTATAATCCTGTAACCAAAAGTTTATTTTATCACCAGCTTCTGACTTACAAAAAACCCGAAAAGGCTTATACCTTTCCGGGCTTTGGAAATTTACATCAATTCAGACAAGATCTGCAGCTTATTTGTAAAGCTCAACCAGTCTCTGTAAGTGCTCATAACGAGCCTTTGCAGCTTCCTCAGATGCAGCAAAGAGTTTCTGTGCTCTCTCTGGGAAGGATCTTGTCAGACGGCTGTAACGTGTTTCGTTGTTCAGGAAATCCTGGTAAGAACCATCACCTGGCTTAGATGTCAATGTAAATGGGTTCTTTCCTTCTGCTTTGAGTGCAGGATTGAAGGAGAATAAGTTCCAGTAACCAGCAGCTACTGCTTTCTTCATCTCATCCTGGCAGTGGTTCATTCCGCCTTTAACACCGTGTAACTCACATGGAGCATAACCGATGATTAAAGAAGGTCCGTTGTAAGCTTCTGCTTCAGCTAAAACTTTAACAGCCTGAGCCATGTTTGCACCAAGAGCGATCTGTGCTACGTATACATAACCATAGCTCATAGCGATCTCTGCAAGGCTCTTCTTGCCGATATCTTTACCAGCAGCAGCGAACTGACAAACTTCACCGATGTTGGAAGCTTTAGAAGCCTGACCACCTGTATTGGAGTACATCTCAGTATCGAATACCATAACATTTACGTTATGTCCGGAAGCAAGAACATGATCTAATCCGCCGAATCCGATATCGTATGCCCAACCATCACCACCGAAGATCCATACGGACTTCTTAGCGAGGTAATCTTTCTTATCAAGAGCTGCCTTAGCGTCTGGGCATCCAGCTGCTGCAGCTTTCTCTAACTCTGCTACAAGAGCTTCTGTTGCAGGTGTATTTGCTTTTGTATCGTTCTTTGTCTCAACAAATTTATCAAATGCAGCCTTTAACTCAGCGCTTGCTTTGTCAGAAGCAGCACATTTCTCAGCGCTTGCGATAGCCTGATCACGTAATACTTCCTGACCAATCTGCATACCTAAACCATGCTCAGCGTTATCCTCGAATAAGGAGTTAGCCCAAGCCGGTCCTTTTTTACTGTCTTTGTTTACTGTATATGGTGATGTAGCAGCCGGACCACCCCAGATAGAGGAACATCCTGTTGCATTGGAGATATACATATGCTCACCAAATAACTGAGTAATCAAACGAGCGTATGATGTCTCTGCACATCCTGCACAAGAACCTGAGAACTCAAGTAATGGCTGGTTGAACTGAGAACCTTTTACAGTGTTGTCTGCCGGCATACCAGGTTTCTTGCTTACGTTAGCAACTAAGTAATCGAATACTGGCTGCTCGTCTGCCTGAGATTCCTGTGGAACCATCTCGATAGCACCAACCGGACATACTGTGATACACTCGCCGCATCCCATACAGTCTAATGGAGATACGCTCATTGTGTATTTGTACTCGCTTGCCTTTGGTTTTGTATCAGCAACTTTGATATTGGAAGGAGCTGCTTTTACTTCATCCTCACTTAACATGAACGGACGGATTGTTGCATGAGAACATACAAATGCACACTGGTTACACTGGATACATTTCTCTGCATTCCATGTAGGAACTGTTACAGCTGTACCACGTTTCTCGTATGCTGCTGCACCATGCTCGAACTGTCCATCAGGGTTGCCCATGAATGCAGAAACTGGTAATGAATCACCATCCATTAAGGAGATCGGGTTCATTAAATCTTCTACCATCTTAACTGTCTCTGGACGACCTGTTAATTTCTTAGGAGCCGGATCTGCTGCCGGGTTAGACCAGGAAGCCGGAACCTCTACTTTATGAACTGCATCAACACCAGCGTCGATTGCTTTGTAGTTCATCTCTACGACTGCATCACCTTTCTTACCATAGGATTTCTTAGCAGCCTGTTTCATGAAATCTACAGCCTCTTCGATTGGCATTACGTTTGCTAATTTGAAGAATGCAGACTGTAAAATTGTGTTAGTACGTTTACCCATACCGATCTCGATAGCTTTATCGATAGCGTTGATGGTGTATAACTGAATATTGTTGTCAGCGATGTATTTCTTAGCAGCAGCATTTAAATGATGCTCTAATTCTTCATCTGACCACTGGCAGTTGATCATGAATACTCCGCCTGGTTTTACATCCTGTACCATCTTGAATCCTTTTGTTACATAAGATGGGTTGTGGCATGCTACGAAGTCTGCCTGGTTGATGTAATACGGGCTTCTGATTGGTTTGTCACCAAATCTTAAGTGGGAAATTGTGATACCACCAGTTTTCTTGGAGTCATACTGGAAGTATGCCTGGATGTATTTATCTGTGTGGTCACCAATGATCTTGGTAGAGTTCTTGTTAGCACCTACAGTACCATCTCCGCCGAGACCCCAGAATTTACACTCAACTGTACCTTCTGCTGCAGTGATAGGAGCCGGTTTAACTTCCGGTAAACTTAAGTTAGTAACATCATCAACGATACCGATGGTGAATCTGCTCTTTGGAGCATCTTTCTCTAACTCTTTGTATACTGCGAATAAACTTGAAGGTGGTGTATCTTTAGAACCTAATCCGTAACGGCCGCCTGTTAATACGATTGTATCAAGACCTGCCTCACGAAGTGTGGTTGCTACATCTAAGTATAACGGATCACCAAGTGCACCTGGCTCTTTTGTTCTGTCAAGAACAGCAACTTTCTTAGCTGTCTTAGGAAGAACTTTTAAGAATGCCTCAGATACCCATGGACGATATAAACGAACTTTGATAAGTCCGACTTTCTCACCCTTAGCTGTTAAGTAATCAATTACCTCTTCTGCTACGTCGTTTACAGAACCCATAGCTACGATAACACGGTCAGCATCTTCTGCTCCGTAGTAGTTGAATAAATCGTAGTTTGTTCCTAACTTCTCGTTGATCTTAGCCATGTATTTCTCAACGATTGCCGGTAACTCGTTGTAAGCTGTGTTACAAGCCTCACGATGCTGGAAGAAAACGTCTCCGTTCTCATGAGAACCACGCATAGCCGGATGCTCCGGATTTAATGCATGTGCACGGAATGCAGCAACTGCGTCCATGTTGCACATTTCTTTCAGATCAGCGTAATCCCATTTCTCGATCTTCTGGATCTCGTGGGATGTACGGAAACCATCAAAGAAGTTGATGAATGGAACTTTTCCTTCGATTGTTGCAAGATGAGCAACCGGACTTAAGTCCATAACTTCCTGTGGGTTGGTCTCACATAACATAGCGAAACCTGTCTGACGGCAGGCATATACATCACTGTGATCACCAAAAATATTTAAAGACTGTGTAGCAACTGTACGTGCAGATACATCGAATACACATGGAAGCTGCTCACCTGCGATTTTGTACATGTTCGGGATCATTAATAAAAGACCCTGAGAAGCTGTAAAGGTGGTTGTTAAAGCACCTGCTGCAAGAGAACCGTGAACGGCACCTGCTGCACCTGCCTCAGATTCCATCTCCACAACCTTTACCTGATTACCGAAAATATTTTCCTGTCCTGCTGCAGACCACTGATCTACGGTATCTGCCATCGGGCTGGATGGTGTAATTGGGTAAATAGCTGCAACATCTGTAAACGCATAAGCTACATGAGCTGCGGCGGTATTACCGTCCATTGACTGTTTTGCTCTGGACATTACTTATTCCTCCTTATTTTAAAAAAATAAAATGTCATACTGTATCTCTCTTATGCTCCTGTGTGAAAAGCACAAAATGATACAATTTATCGACTTAAGTCATATTTTAGCATAGAATTTATCAAAAGAAAAGGTCTTTGACTGTACAAAAACAAGTGCAATCTCACATATATTTCCTTTCAAATTCTTTTAGCGGGATCGGTCTGTCAAATAAATATCCCTGTCCATACAAAAAGCCACAGCTGCACAAAAACTGAAGCTGTTCTTCCGTTTCAATCCCCTCAAATATTACTTCTTCTTTTGCCGAATGTATAAAATTCCCCATCTGCGAAACAAAGTTGCGCTGTTCTTCCAGATTGATCCGGTCTGTAAAAGTTTTGTCGATCTTCACCACATCAGCGGGTATCTCAAGCAGAACACCAAGTGAAGAATACCCTGTTCCAAAATCATCGATCGCGATACGGAATCCGGATTTTTCAAGTTCTGCGAGCACCACCTTTAATTCATCCACATTTTCCACCACAACGCTCTCGGTAACTTCCACTTCAATATATTTTGGATCAATGCCATAATGATCCGCCATGCGTTTTAAACGGTCTGCAAAATTTCTGCTTCCATTTTCAAAATTGCGCCGCGAAAAATTGGTAGATATTGTAAACAGCTCTTTTCCTGCCTGTTTCCATCTTCGCATTGCCCTAAGAAGCTGTTCATAAATATAGAAGTCAAGATCCACCACATAGCCTGTATTTTCAAGTGGGGGAACGAATCTTCCCGGCATGATCATCTCCCCGGACTTCGTCCGCCATCTTGCAAGTGCTTCTGCACCGTATATTTTCCGGTCTTTTAAATTAAATTTGGGCTGTAAGTAAACTTCAAGCTCCCCCTGCTGCATGGCTCCATAAAAGCGTCCTGTGATCTGTATCTCATCATCACGTTTTGCACGCATCTCTTCTTTATAAACGCAGATTCCTGCACCGCCCTGTTCCTTTACCAGTTTGCGTGCCATATTTGCACTCTCTAATATCGTGTCAAATTTTTCATTCAGATTTTCAATGTGACAGATTCCAACCGACAGCCTGAGCGTTCCGAAAGGATATTTTTTCTTTAATTTCTGCTCATAATATTCTGTGCCCCATGCCACCAATTTTTCGATTTCAGCCTGATCTTTTCCTTTTAAAAGAAGGATAAAATAGTCGGAATACATCCGGCATGCCAGAAGAATCCTGCTATTTTTCATAAGCCGCGCCGCAAAATCTTTCAAAATAGTGTCCCCTGTCTGCTGCCCATAATTTTCATTGACATAAGAAAATTTGTCGATATCTGCATGTATAAGCGCATAGTGTTCCTGTTCTTTTCCGGTATTCCAGGTCTCACTCAGAATATTGTTCATTTTATTTTTAAACGCTTCTAAATTATATAATCCCGTCAGCTGGTCTATATTCTGTAAATGGCGGATCTCCTTCTGATCATCCCTTAACTTATTTCTCAGCGACACGAACACAGACGTTATCCTTGCAAGTTCGCAAAACGTTGTGCGGTCTGCGTTTTCAAAATAGTTCTGTCTGTTCCGCACACCAAAATACAATCCCCCGGTCCGGTTACCGGAACATTCAAATTTTGCCACAGCGATCTGTGTGATACGTTCTTCTCCCGTATTCCAGTTTTCAAGTGACAGCCTTTGATAGTGTGTCTCATCTGTATCATTCAATATTACAAAATCCCCGCCGCCTGCCTCTGCCACTTCAGTCCGGATCGGTTTTATGACATTTTTTTCATAAATCTGTCCGAAGGTGCTCCAATAGTTTGTCAGCGTCATTTTTGAAAGTTCTTCATCATATTCAAAAACAGCTGCCATATCCAGGTGATACCGTCTGCCAATCCTCTCAAGCAGCACATTTAAGGAACCATTCAGATCTTTCGCATGTGATAAAAGCAGGAATGCAGTATTTAAAAATTCTTTGTCCATTCCCTGCTTTTTTTCAAAGTCCATGTCTTTTCCACAGGTATCTATTTCGCGTTTCGTATGACTGTTCTTATTTTTTCCGGCGAATGCGTAATTACTTTTTCCACTCCGCTTGATCTCATACATGGCACGGTCCGCCTGATCAAACAGATCTGTATAACTGTCTCCATCCTGTCCCGATACCGCCAGTCCCACACTCATCGTCACATAGATAACCGCATCATCTCCAACCAGCTTTTTATCTCCATGCCGGCAGAGTTCCTTTGCTTTTTGTTCTGCCTGTTTTATTGTCGTATTATCCATCAGAACCAGAAATTCATCTCCGCCGACTCTTCCCACCAGTTTATTATCCGGGAACTGTTCCTCTAAAGTTAATGCAATATCTGAAATCACGGTGTCGCCTACCGTATGTCCAAACGTATCGTTAATATTCTTAAAATTATCGATATCGATCAGAAACAATACATGTGTTTCTTCCGGATACTTATTTAATATCCGTTCCACCTCTTCACCGGTCGCCACTTTATTATAAAGATGTGTCAGTGGATCTCTCCGCATCTCTTCGGAAAGCTGTTCCTGAATCTTTCTATCGGAACTGATATCATAACTTCTCCCGATAATCTTTAAAATTCTTCCATCTGTTCCCCTTATACTCCGGTACACAGTCCGATACCAGCAGTACTGTGGCACTCCCCCTCCAAGGGCGGTATTCATCCGATAATCAAACGATCCCGACATTTCCTTTGCGGATGCATTCTGAATCACTTCCCGATATAGCGGCTGTTCCTCTTTATGTATAAAATCAAGCCACTCTTCAATTTCCATATAATCCTGACCATCTTTTTTCAGGCGTCCGTTTATATGATATTTATGCGGGACTCTGAATCGTTTTCCCTCCACATCGTATTCAAACGGCACATCATCCGTCACTTCCTCTAACATGGAATACTGCTCATTTAATAAAAACAGCTCATCTTCGAGTGCTTTCTGGTCATTGGTATCTTTACAGATCAAAAGATAGTATGGCACCGCATCCTTATAATAATAAATACTGCACCAGAATTTTACCCAGCAGATCTGCCCCTGTCCCGAAATGATTCTTATTTCGATCTCTTCTGCCTTTTTCTTCTCCCTGCATTTTTCGATCATGTCCTCAAAAGCACCTGCATCCTGCCCATAAATACAGTCATAGAAATCCCTGCTTCTGTCTGCTTCCGTACATTCTCCATGACCGACTGCTTTCATAAATTCTGCATTTGCGATCTCAACCTGTAATGAATTTCCACCTTTTAATACTGCAACCCCCATCGGAAATTCATATATCAGTCCCTTTACGTTTGCCTTCTCCATTTTTTCTCCATTCAAGTATGTAAATCTGACTTTTCCATACAATTTCTTTTCCGATTCTGTATACACATTCTATTTTCCATTATAGCAAATTTTGTCAGAAATAAAAGTGTTTCTAGGAAGTTTCGGTTGCAATCTCCACACTTTTCTAGTATGATACGAATTGGTGCAATTACGGTATTATAGCGGTTTGCAACAGCATCCGCACACTCAATATTAACAAATCAGGAGAATAACAACTATGATCAGTGCAAATAACGTTACGCTTCGAATTGGTAAAAAAGCCCTGTTCGAAGACGTCAATATTAAGTTTACTGAAGGAAACTGTTACGGTCTTATCGGTGCAAACGGTGCCGGAAAGTCTACCTTTTTAAAGATTTTATCCGGACAGTTAGAACCGACCGGAGGTGACGTTACCATTACACCGGGACAGCGTCTTTCTTTCCTGCAGCAGGATCACTTCAAATATGATGAATATACGGTTCTTGATACTGTCATCATGGGTAATAAACGCCTCTATGATATTATGAAAGAAAAAGATGCAATTTACATGAAAGAGGATTTTACGGATGAGGACGGTATCCGTGCAAGCGAACTTGAGGCAGAGTTTGCTGACATGGACGGATGGAATGCAGAATCCGATGCTGCAACGCTCCTCAATGGTCTTGGTATCCCGACCGAGGAACATTACACACAAATGGCTGACATGCCTGGTCCTTTAAAAGTAAAAGTCTTACTTGCACAGGCGCTGTTCGGCAATCCTGACATTCTGCTTCTCGATGAGCCGACTAACCACTTAGATCTTGATGCGATCAACTGGCTGGAAGAATTTCTGATCAACTTTGAAAATACTGTTATCGTGGTATCCCATGACCGTTATTTCTTAAACAAAGTCTGCACAAACATTGCAGATATCGATTACGGTAAGATCCAGTTGTATGCAGGTAACTATGACTTCTGGTATGAATCCAGCCAGCTTCTCGTAAAACAGATGAAAGAAGCCAACAAGAAGAAAGAAGAAAAGATCAAAGAGTTACAGGACTTTATTTCCCGTTTCTCTGCAAATGCTTCCAAATCCAAACAGGCTACCTCAAGAAAGCGTGCTTTAGAGAAGATCCAGTTAGATGAGATCCGTCCTTCCAGCCGTAAATATCCGTACATTGATTTCCGTCCAAGCCGTGAGATCGGTAATGAGGTTCTGTCGGTAGAAGGCATCACGAAAACCATCGACGGTGTGAAAGTGCTCGACAATGTATCCTTTATCGTAGGACATGATGACAAGATCGCTTTTGTCGGCGGTAACGAACTGGCAAAAACCACACTCTTTAAAATACTTACCGGAGAAATGGAACCGGATTCCGGTTCTTATAAATGGGGTGTCACCACAAGTCAGTCCTATTTTCCAAAAGACAATACAGAGATTTTCGATACAGATCTTCTGATCGTTGACTGGCTGACACAGTACTCCGAGATCAAAGATGCAACTTACGTACGCGGATTCCTCGGCCGTATGCTTTTTGCAGGAGAAGATGGAACCAAAAAAATGCGTGTTCTCTCCGGTGGTGAAAAAGTACGTGTACTTCTCTCCCGCATGATGATCATGGCTACAAACGTTCTGATCTTAGATGAGCCGACTGACCATCTGGACATGGAATCTATCACTGCATTAAATAATGGTCTGATCAAATTCCCGGGAGTTGTCCTTTTTGCTTCCCGTGACCATCAGGTTGTACAGACCACTGCAAACAGAATCATCGAATTTCTGCCGGACGGAACATTTATTGATAAAGTTTCTACTTATGATGAATATCTTGAAAATGATGAGATGGCAAGAAAACGTCAGGTATACAGTATGTCTTCTGACGACGAGAACGATAACTAAAAAAATAGCACTGACCAGAATAAGATCTGGCAGTGCTGTTTTTAATTTTTCCTAAAATGTGGTCCATTTTAATGTATAAGAACCAGATGACGCTTTGCTCATACGCTCTACCTTGATGTAGTATGTACCAGACGGCAGATCAAATTTTGTTCCACCATTTGCCAAACTGATATACCATCCATCTTCCGGATATAATCTGGTAACTTTTGAAATAGCAGAAACTTTTTTTCCATTGTTTTTACCAGAAAATACTTTTCCATCTTTATTATAGAAAGTTATCTTAAAACCATTTTTCTCATTTGTTCCGTTTGTGTTTGCGAGATAATACAGATCCAATTTAGCACTCTTAGTCAGTTTGATTTTATACCAGTCTGCCTTACTGTCACCGTATGCAATAACACCTGTCACTTTCTTTCCTTTTGAAAGTGTTTTTGCTTTTGATTTTGAACTTGCAGATGAATCTTTAATAGCTTTTACAGTAGCTGTGATTTTTGTACCTGCATTACACTGCACTGCAAAATAATATGTAGTATTCTTCTTTACACCATACGTTGTGGTATTGTAAATCTTGCCGGCATAATCATTTCTCCAGATTTCATTTTGCTGACCGATCGTCTTTTTATTTTTATTACAAAATGTAACATACCCCTGGGAATTATTGTAATAAGAAGAACTGCAGTTAAACTTTAAAGTTACCGTACCAGTCACGGATGGTTTGAATTTGATATAATTTACCTTCAAATTCCGTCCGCTATAACACTGCGTATCTTTAATTGTAACTGTAGACTTTCCATTCCCCTTAAAAGAAAGTCCGGCTGCCTGTGCCTCTGTCGGAGCTGCCACTGTAAATAACGTAACTGCCATAACTGCTGTCAAAAACATGCAAACAGCTCTGTGAAAAATTGTTTTTCTGGTTTTCATAACCAATCCTCCTTGTTTTCCTCCTTGTTTTGTAAATAACCATTTTTACTTTACCACAGTACTCTGCTGCCATCAAGTTCTTTTATATGATTTAGTACCATTTTCCCATATATTTAGTTGTGATTTTAGTTAATTTTAGTTAATTTTACTTATATATTATTTAATTTTACTTTCAATTCATTCATATCCGCAACAATACAGTCTGCCCCGGCAGTTTCAAGTTCCATTCTGTCACCATAACCATACAAAACACCGATCACATACATGCCATTTTCTTTTGCACCAATCACATCATGTTTTCTGTCTCCCACCATTACTGCCTGATCAGCAGTGATTTTAAGTGAATCCAGGGCGTAGCGGATCACATCACCTTTTTTACTTCTGCTGCCGTCTAATGTACTTCCTGCAACAAAATAAAAATATTGCTCAATTTCAAAATACTTAAGGATCTGTACAGTATATACTTCCGGTTTTGATGTCGCGATCACAATCTTTTTTCCCAGTGAAGCAACTTCCGCAAGTAATTCTTTCATTCCATCATACAAAACATTCTCAAAAAGACCCTGCCTGCTGAAATATTCCCTGTATTTTCCGACTGCCTCCCGGCTCTGTTCCTCTGAAAATCCATAAAAATCCTGAAAAGAATCCAGAAGCGGTGGTCCAATAAACTTCTCTAATGTATCTAAATTTTCAACCTGGATTCCATAATACGAAAGTGCATGTGCCACCGCCTTTGTGATTCCCTCTTTCGGATCTGAAATCGTTCCATCCAGATCCATAAAAATATATTCCGGTCTCATTGTTTTCTCCATTTTCTTTTGTTTTTTCTATTGTAACATACCATTCTTTTTTCTGTACGTTTATTTTCCTGATATTTTATTTTTATCGCACATATTTTCATAAAATCCCCATTTTTACGCTGTCTTTTGCGCATATCAAGTCTGTGCATAAACACAAATCTTGCATGTGAAAAATGTTATTTTTCACACTGCATATCAAATTTTATAAACATCCAATCCTCAGTCTCTCAGTCTTTCGATATTACGTTTTAAGGACTCCACTGCCGCATCAATATCCGCACGCCTCGTATCCCTGCAAAGCGTCATACGGACGGTTCCCGCAGCATAATCTTCCGGAACCCCAAGTTCTTTTATCACATAGGATATCCTGCTCTCTCCCGTATTACATGCAGAACCGCCGGATGCACAGATTCCGTCTTCATCCAGAAGGATTAATAGGGATGCCCCATCTACCCCCCGGAAACTAACAGATACATTTCCCGGAAGTCTTTTTGTTCTGTGTCCATTGACACGGACATCCGGGATCTCATGCATGATCTTTTCGATCAGATAATTGCGCAGCATTGTTTCACGGTACATTCCTGTGCGCATATTTTTTGCGGCGATCTCTGCTGCTTTTCCCATCCCAACGATTCCGGCAATATTCTCTGTCCCGGCACGTTTTCCTTTTTCCTGTGATCCTCCATGAATAAATGACGGAATCTTCACGCCTTCCCTGATATACAAAAATCCAACACCTTTTGGCCCGTGAAATTTATGGGCACTCGCACTTAAAAGATCTACCGGATAATAACGCACGGAGATCGGAACCTGCGCATATGCCTGCACAGCATCCGTATGGAACAGTACATTTTTTTCTCTTGCAATTTTGCCAATTGAAAAAACCGGTTCAATCGTCCCAACCTCATTATTTCCAAACATGATCGTGATCAGTGTCGTATCCTCCCTGATTGCACGATACACCGCTTCCGGTGATACCATTCCATATTCATCCACATCCAGATAGGTCACCTCATATCCAAGTTCCTCTAAATATTTACAGGAATTTAATATCGCATGATGTTCGATCTTACTTGTGATGATATGTTTTCCTTTATGTTTATACTCTCCGGCAATACATTTTACTGCCCAGTTATCCGATTCCGAGCCACCTGATGTAAAAAAAATCTCTGACGGCTTTGCCTCGAGTGTACCGGCAATGGTTTTCCTTGCCTTTTCCATTGCCTGTCTCGACTTTTCCCCATATCCATACATTGTAGACGCATTTCCAAATTTTTCTTCCAGATACGGATTCATCGCCTCTTTTACTTCTTCTGACATCCTTGTAGTTGCAGCGTTATCTAAATAAATTACCTTCTCTTTATTTTCAATTTGATTCATTTTCTCCCCGCTTCCTTCATATATTAAAATGAACTAAGTCCGGATTTTCCGGCTGACTTTGGAGGTTTCTATTGAAAAAATTATCTTCCACCAAAAGTACGCTCTTAACCGGAACCCTCTTTCTCACCCTTGCCGGAATCCTTACCCGCATCATAGGTTTCTTCTATAGAATATTCTTATCACGTACCATTGGTGCAGAAGGTCTGGGTATTTATCAGCTCATCGCACCAGTAACCGCTATTTGTTTTGCATTCACCGCCGCCGGAATCCAGACTTCCATATCCAAATTTGTTTCCATGGAAATTGGTAAAAAAAACGGCACAGGGGCAAAAACCTATCTCTCGATCGGGCTTGTCATGTCCTTGTGCCTTTCTGCGCTCTGTGGCCTTATTCTCTATCATTATGCAGATTTCATTGCCGTCTCCTGGCTGGGGGATAAACGGTGTATCCCTCTTCTTTCTGTTCTTTCCTTTTCTTTTATCCCCTGCTGCATCCATGCCTGCATCAACGGCTACTATTATGGGCTGAAAAAAACTGCCGTCCCTTCACTCTGCCAGTTGACAGAGCAATTAGCACGCGTTGGAAGCGTTTATCTGATGTATCAGATCGCTATCAGTGAAGGAAGATCTCTAACACTTTCCATGGTCGTCTGGGGCATCGTCTGTGGTGAGATGGCAAGCACACTGGTATCTGTAAGTGTTTTCCGCATTTCAGGTACAAATCAGCATACAGCCGGAAAAAACAGGAACTATCTGTATACCTGCACCAGAAATCTGCTCTCCATGGCAGTTCCATTAACTTCAAACCGTATCGTTTTAAATCTATTTGCAGGGTTTGAAAATGTTATGCTGCCAAACCGTCTTTTGGCATTTGGCTATACACAATCAGAAGCACTCAGCGTATATGGCATTCTCACTGGAATGGCAATGTCTGTCATCATGTTTCCCTCCGTTCTCACAAATTCCGTTTCCGTCTTACTGCTCCCTACGATATCGGAAGCACAGGCTGCCGGCAAAAGAGACAAAATCCTCTACACCA
Organism: Roseburia sp. OF03-24; assembly: GCF_003463035.1. Classification (NCBI taxonomy): domain Bacteria; kingdom Bacillati; phylum Bacillota; class Clostridia; order Lachnospirales; family Lachnospiraceae; genus Roseburia; species Roseburia sp. OF03-24. The sequence continues at coordinate 51,920 of NZ_QSCK01000004.1, forward strand.
TAAAAAAAACAATTGAATCCTGCCTTCTGCTTGGTTTTATCTCAACCGCCGGCTTTCTTATCACCGGAAATTTTCTCGGCAATTTTCTATTCAAAAATGCTCTTGCCGGAACATTCATTGCAACTCTCGGCTGGCTCTGTCCATTTCTGTATCTGAGTTCTACCTTAAGCAGTATCCTGCATGGTCTCGGACATCCCGGCATCACATTTGAATTAAACCTGATTTCCTGCACTATAAGAATTCTGTTTGTTCTGCTTGCTGTCCCCACCTTCGGGATCAGAAGCTATCTCTGGGGAATCCTTGTCAGCCAGGCAGCCACGGCACTTCTCTCCATTCTTATACTGCTGCGTAAAACATCTTTAAATCAATAATTATTTTTAACACACTGCACTGTATTCCTGTAGTTTTTTCTTTGCCTCAGGGCTTAAGTATTTTGGTACCTGGATCTGTACTTTTACATACTGGTCTCCATGCACGGACGGATTCTTTCTGGAAACGATTCCTTTTCCACGCAGCCTGATCTTACTGCCATCCTGCGTTCCGCTCTTAATATTGCAGTCTACATCCCCGTAGAGCGTATGGATTCTGGCTTTTCCTCCAAGTGCAGCCGTGGCATATGGTATTGTGACAGTCGTATAGATATCGAGTCCTTTTCTCTCACAGCCATTCTTTGGGCGGATCTTTATCTTCAAAAACAGATCTCCTGTGGTACCGTCTGTGCCGGCATGTCCTTTTCCTTTCAGCCTTAACTGCTCTCCATCATCCATCCCCGCCGGGATACGCACTTTAAACGACTGGATCTTTCCATCATTTCCGCTTAATCTTATGACTTTTTCACAGCCTAATGCTGCCTCATCAAAATCTACAGCCACTTCCGCTTCCACATCGCGCCCGCCGCTAAAGTGCCCGCTGCTTCCTCCGGTAAATTCCTGATAAAATCTGCTGCCGTAGGAACCGCCTTCTCCTGCTGCATTTCTTCTGCTGCCGCCGCCAAAGAACTGGCCAAACATATCATCCCAGAAATCTCCTGCATTGCCATTTTCAAAATGAAATTCTGAGAATCCACCTCCATTTGCAGCACGCCCTGCCTGCTCCTCAGAAAATCCTTCCTCAAACGCAGCCATTCCATACTGATCATATAATTTCTTTTTCTTTGGATCATTTAATACAGAATATGCCTCCGTGACTTCCTTAAACATCTGCTCTGCTTTCGGATCGCCCGCATTCGTATCCGGGTGATATTTTTTTGCAAGTTTCCGATACGCCTTTTTTATCGCAGACGCATCCGCATTTTTATCAATTCCAAGTACTTCATAGTAATCTCTTTTCATGATTGCACTACCTCCAATCAAAACAAAAACAGAGAGACCTCTTACATCGCCTCTCTGTTTTATCTCCGGTTCTCCCGGCAATCTATCTCTCCCATGGCGATGTGCTTCGCTTTTCTGTCTGGGATCTTGGTTTTACATTTATTGCAGATATACTATAACACTTGTTTTAGCACTCGTCAAGCCAGAGTGCTAACATTTTACAAATATTTTATTCATAATTTTTTCTTACTTCGTCCGCTCCCATATAGATCACATTTTTCTGCGGTGAAATACCACTCTTTTGGAACAGATCCCTTACTGTGACAAATTCATATCCCTGTTCTTTTAATGCCGGAATAATTGTCTTTATCGCTTCAACCGTCTGCACATTATCTTCCATGTCGTGCAGCAAGATAATAAATCCCGGCTTTGCATCATGAAGAATCCGGTTTATCCGTTCCTGTGCTGTCACGGAAGGTTCCCAGTCCTCGCATCCATATCCGCAGATAAAATAAAGATCGATCAGATCATACATTTTCTGGTTATAGCTGATGTATGGCGGTCTGAAAAACTTTGGTTGTTCCCCGGTAATACGCACGATCTGTTCTGTCGTATAACTGACTTCGTCTAAAATTTCCTGATCCTTAAGTTCCGGCATCCCCGGATGTGTCCTGGAATGATTCTCGATCGAACATCCCATCTCATATGCCCGTCTCACAAGATATTCGGACTTTTCCGTAATCTTCTGCCCGATCAGGAAAAAACTTGCCACAACCTGATTTGTTTCCAATACATCCAGAACCTGATCTGTGATCCCCGGCGTCGGTCCGTCATCAAAGGTCAATGCCACTAATTTTTTCTCCACCATACCAATCTCCTTTTACAATACACTTTTTTTAGAAAAGCAGAGCAATCCCGTGTACCAGAAATGCTGCGATCCACGCAACCAGACACTGCCAGATGATCACGCCTGCCACCCATTTTCTGCCAAGTTCGCGCCGGATTGCTGCAAGTGCCGCAACACAAGGCGTATAGAGCAGACTAAACACCAGAAGAGACGCTGCAGCCGCATTTGACAATGCTGCATGTACATTACCATTAAATAAGATCTCAAGTGTAGAGATCACGCTCTCCTTTGCCATCACACCGCTGATCAGGGAAGTGCAGATACGCCAGTCCCCAAGTCCTAACGGAGCAAATAATGGAACTAATCCATTCGAAATCAGTGCAAGCATGCTGTCTTTCGAATCATTTACAATATTAAAATGAATATCAAATTTCTGCAAGAACCAGATGCAGATCGTTGCAAGGAAAATAACCGTAAATGCTTTCTGCAAAAAGTCTTTTGCTTTTTCCCACAAAAGCTGCATGACATTTTTTAACCCCGGCAGACGGTAATTCGGCAATTCCATGACAAACGGAACAGCATCACCGCGAAACAGTGTCTTGCGGTAAAGCAGTGCGACTAAAATACCAATTACGATTCCCCCCAGATACAGTGCGCACATCACAAGTGCTCCATATTCCGGGAAAAATGCACTGACAAAAAACGCATAGATCGGCAGTTTTGCCGAACAGCTCATAAACGGTGTCAGTAAGATCGTCATTTTACGGTCACGCTCACTTGGCAGTGTACGAGTTGCCATTACTGCCGGAACCGTACAGCCAAAACCGATCAGCATCGGAACGATACTTCTTCCAGAGAGTCCGATCTTTCGTAATAACTTATCCATAAAAAATGCAACACGGGCAATATATCCACTGTCCTCCATCAGAGACAGGAAGAAAAACAGCGTCACAACGATCGGAAGAAAACTTAAAATGCTTCCAACTCCTGTAAAAATACCATCAATTATAAGGTCATGCAACACTTCATTGACACCTGCAGCAGAAAGGAGCTGATCCACTGCTGCTGTCAGCGCATCAATCCCCATCTGTAAAAGATTCTGTAGTCCCGCTCCTATTACATGAAACGTAAGATAAAACACGATCAGCATGATACCGATAAAACAAGGGATTGCCGTATATTTTCCGGTCAGGATACGGTCAATTTTCTCGCTTCGTATCCTTTCCCTGCTCTCTTTGGGTTTTACTACTGTCTTTTCACAGACTTTTTCAATAAAGGTAAAACGCATATCTGCGATCGCTGCACTCCGGTCAAGTCCACGCTCTTTTTCCATCTGAACGATCAGATGTTCGATCGCCTCTTTTTCATTTTCATCCAGATGCAGTTTTTCTAAGATCAGATGATCCCCTTCAATGATTTTCGAAGCTGCAAAACGGATCGGTATCTGCGCTTCTTTCGCATGGTCCTCGATCAGATGCGAAACTGCATGGATACAGCGGTGCACGGCTCCTCCAAAGTCACTCTCATCACAAAAATCCTGCCTTCCCGGACGTTCCTGATATTTTGCAATGTGAAGCGCATGACGTACCAGCTCATCTACACCTTCATTTTTTGCCGCTGAGATCGGGACAACCGGCACACCTAGCATTGCCTCCATGCCGTTGACATCCACAGAACCGGAGTTTCCGGTCATCTCATCCATCATATTTAATGCAATGACCATCGGAATATCCATCTCCAAAAGCTGCATCGTCAGGTACAGATTGCGCTCGATGTTGGTTGCATCGATAATATTGATCATCGCTTTCGGCTTATCTTCAAGCACAAAATTTCTCGAAACGATCTCCTCACTGCTGTATGGTGACATTGAATAAATGCCTGGCAGATCGGTTACCGACGTGTTTGGATGACCTTTTATCGCTCCGTCTTTCCTGTCGACCGTCACTCCCGGAAAATTGCCTATATGCTGGTTAGAACCGGTCAACTGGTTAAACAGTGTTGTCTTTCCGCAGTTCTGGTTCCCGACAAGTGCATAGGTCAGCTTTTCCTGCTCCGGCAGCGGCTTTCCGTCTCCCTTCACATGGTACTTTCCTTCTTCCCCAAGTCCCGGATGTACCGATTTGTTGATATTTTTTGCGCCCTCATGTCTGCGCGAACGCTCACTGATCAGTTCAATCTCAATCTGCTCTGCATCCGAAAGCCGCAGTGTCAGCTCATATCCATGAATCTGCAGCTCCATCGGATCTCCCATAGGTGCAAATTTGATAACCGTAACTTCTGCCCCCGGTATTACTCCCATATCCAGAAAATGCTGTCTTAGTGCCCCTTCTCCCCCGACTACTTTGATCACAGCACTTTTTCCGATTTCTAACTCTTTTAGCGTCATTTTTCTTTATCCTTCGCATTGATATTGATAATCTTTATCGATTATACACTTATTCCATGGAAAAATATAGTACAATTTTTCCAGAAAAAATATAGTACAATTTTTCCAGAAAAAATATAGTACAATTTCCCCAAAAAAATACAGTGCCGTGTTTCAGAAAAAATACAGTGCCATTTTCTCATGAAAAATATTTTATAACAAGTAGAAAAACTATGACTAAGGTGCTAGAATAACTTTCGTAAAAATAAATTTTTACAAGCAGGAATAGGAATTTTTATGAAAACAAATACATCCATTACTCATTTATACAGCAACCAGGATCTGCGGAAACTTTTAGTTCCGATCATTGTAGAGCAGCTGCTTTCCTCCCTGATGGGAACTGCCGATACAATGATGGTCAGCAATGTCGGATCTGCAGCTATTTCTGCAGTATCTCTCGTAGATTCCATCAATATCTTAGTGATCCAGGCTCTCTCCGCACTCGCGGCAGGAGGTGCGATCCTCTGTTCCCAGTATCTTGGAAGCAGCAATAAAAAAGCCGCCAATGAATCTGCCAGACAGGTACTCTTTGTCATGACTGTTTTATCGGTGACCTTATCCGTCATCTGCCTTTTGTTCCGCGGTCCACTACTCCGTGCAATCTTCGGTGCCGTAGAAGCAGATGTTATGGAAAACTCACAGATTTATTTTCTGTTCACGCTGTTGTCCTTTCCTTTTATCGGATTATATGACGCCGGTGCTTCGATCATGCGTGCACAGAATAACAGCAGGGAACCGATGATCATTTCCATCATATCCAACTTTTTAAACATCGGTGGAAATGCCCTTTTGATCTTTGTTTTCGGAATGGGCGTGGAAGGTGCTGCAATTTCAACTCTTGCATCCCGTATTTTCTGCGCTATTGTCGTGATCTATAAGCTGCGCAGTGAAGATGAGCCAATCTTTATTAAAAATTATGCCTCCATCCGTCCTGATTTTTCTCTCATAAAGAAAATACTGTTCATCGGTATCCCATCCGGAATCGAGAACAGTATGTTTCAGTTCGGTAAACTCGCCATCCAGTCCACAGTTTCCACCCTTGGAACCGTCGCGATCGCAGCACAGGCAATGACAAATATTCTGGAAAATCTAAACGGTGTCGCCGCGATCGGTATCGGTATCGGTCTGATGACCGTAGTCGGTCAGTGTCTCGGTGCCGGCAGAAAAGATGAAGTCATCTATTACATTAAAAAGCTGTCCTGGCTTGCCCAAGCAGCGATCGTGATCAGTTGTCTTACCGTGCTCGCACTGACGAAACCGATCACCCTCTTAGGCGGTATGGAAGCAGAAAGTGCCAGCCTTTGTTTTAAAATGGTCATTTTTATCACGATCACAAAACCAATCTCCTGGGTGCTTTCTTTTATCCCCGCATATGGAATGCGTGCAGCCGGAGATGTAAAATTCTCCATGATCACTTCCTGCTGCACGATGTGGCTGTGCCGTGTAAGCCTCTGCATTTATCTCTGCCGTGTATGGGGCTTTGGACCGATCGCCGTCTGGATCGGTATGTTTGCCGACTGGACGATCCGTGGAATTGTATTTTCACTCCGCTTCCACGGAAGAAAATGGTTAAACCATCACATTATTGATTAGGCAAAAGCCTGTCTGATGCTGTCATAATGGAGGAATTTTCCTTCTTCCCCAAGTTTTTTAATCTCCTCCGTGGAAGCAAACATATACCCATCTGTTTCTTCCTCCTGGAGGCTGATGTCCGACTCATCAAAATCTGCGGAAAAACGGTATACATCCACAAAATAGTTATCTCCTTCTCCCGGATTATCCCTGCGGTAGGTAAACAGATATCCGCCGTCCCACGCAGAGACATCCAGTCCGGTTTCCTCCTTAATCTCCCGAAGTACCGCGGTCTTAGAATCCTCTCCCGCCATCGCAGCACCACCGGAAACTTCCCAGCAGCCCGGTGCCCATGCTTTTGTCATAACACGCTTCGTGATCAGGAAACGCCCATCCGTTCTTTTTATCACGCCAAGTACGGTAAGATGATATTCGCCATCTTTTAAGCACCAGTCATTTCGTTTCATCGTTCTGCCTGTGCGCTCTTTCTTCTCATTATAAATATCCCATAATTCGTATTTTTCTGCCATTCGTATCTTCCTCATTTCCTATTTTTCAAACTGTTGTGTGATAGCTTCTTGCACTGTCACACATTAGCACAGCAAAGTGTTCTTATTTCTATTATAATCAAAAATATGTTTTCGGCAACTGATTTTAAAAAAACATTCCCTGCAGCAGATAAAAAAGACCGCTTAATAAAAATGCAACACCTAAGAAAAATGTAAACAGATCTTCCATCTGAAAATTTTTCCGCAGATAACATAGTTTTTTTGGATTTTCCTCATTGATCCGGATCACATAAGTTTTTCCTTTTTCCAGTGAACTTTTTTCTCTGCGTGAAAGCCGCTCCATCGTACACTGGCGAAATTTTTCTTCATGATAGACATAAGAAAACACCGCATATGTTCTGACATGATCCCCTGTTTTCTTTGTCACAGTCCGCTCAAACACTGCTTCAACAGGTACTTTACAACGGATGCGCCTTCTCCATTTGCCAAATCCGATCCGTATTAACAGTATCCCGTATGCTATTCCTGTTATCCCCAGTAACATAAATCCTATATTCATACTGGTCTCCATTCCACAACTTCTGGTTTCAATCCGGCAGACTCTGTGCCACGCAGAGTGCTCCCCATCCAAACACCGGATTTGGATAGTACTGCATCGCAGGAAGTCTCCTTGCCCCCTTGATCAGATATGCTTTCATTTTTTCACCATACAGATACAGATCATTTTTATTCACGATTCCCCACTGCATCAGCAGTGCTGCCCCACCTGACACAAAGGGAGTTGCCATCGATGTCCCACTCCTTACCACATACCCGCCCCCCGGTGCACAGGAAGTAATATCCACACCAGGTGCCACAAGATCCGGTTTGACCTGATTTGTCTCACGCGTATAACCACGCCCTGAAAACGCTGCTGCGCGGTCAAAATAGCCATCGTAAGCTCCAACTGTGATCACCCGCGCTGCTGTCGATGGAATGGTTAAAGTCGTTTCCACCGACGGCAGCACAAATCCGGTACCTTCATTTAAAACACCGCCTGCCGGCAGCCACATATCATAATTTCCAACTGCGATTTTCTGTGGCAGCAACTGTATTGTCCAGATACCACTGTCAATAAAATCGTCTGCCGGAAGCAGTTCAAAATAAATTTCCTGATAAGGACTGTACGGACTCGGTTCCCCATAATAAAGCAAAACATCTGTATTCCCCAGCCGGAAACGCTGTGGCCCTAAAATCTGCTGGATCGGTCCGGCTTTGCTTCCGTCAGGATGAATTAAAGAAACTGCAATCTCATCCGCGTAATTTTTCCAGATCTGCAGATTCAGTGATATTTCATATCCGCTCACTGCAACCTCAACTTCTTCCGTAACATTTTCGCGCAGGGTTCCTGCTGCATGCACCGCCGATGCTCCTTCATTCCCGCTGCCGGTAATAATTGATGTGCGCCAGTAATCTGCCATATCATCAAGATAACTTTCCAGCAGGGAATTGCCGGAATGTGAACCATAATTATTTCCAAAACTTAAGTTTAAAACGACAGGCATCCCATACTCCTGTGCTTTTCTGATACAGTAATCTACCGCCTGCATCAGTTCTGTCGTTCTTGGAAAAGACCGCTCACCCGGTGTTCCTAATTTAACGATCAGAAGCGGACTCTCATATGCTACTCCCCTGTACCGTCCCTGCGAGGCTATACCATTTCCGGCTGCAATCCCCGTCACATGGGTGCCGTGTCCTGAAATATCACGGCTGGGACATACCGCATACCGCTCTCTTTCCGTCGTCTGCTCTAATGCACGGTTTATCACTGCCTGCGGAAATTCTGTTCCAAGAAAATACCCTGCCGGGGCCTCTAAAAATGACTGTTCCGCGTTTTCTTCAGACAATGGATCTGCCACACTGCCTGCTGGAATCGTCTGATCCCAGAGATCTAAGATTCTGGTCGTTCCGTCCGCATTCCGGAAATCAGGATGTGCATAATCAATCCCGGAATCGATCACTGCCACGATTACGCCGGTTCCACTTAAATCATTCCTTCCGGCTGTTCCTCCCTGCATCTGTCCGGTCTGCAGAGGATTGATGCACGACACACGTCTGCCATTATTCACTGCAAAAAACAAAAGTTTCGGTTTCTCCATATATTCGATCTCTGTCAGCGCCGCCACCAGCTCCACAATGTGCTCCGGCAAAAGCAGGATCGCATACTCATTCCGCAGATTCGTAATTTTTATCCGGTCGTATTCCTTTGGAAAATTTTGTGCAAGCAGTCTTTTTAACGATTCCTCCGTTCCTCCAAACTTCACGATCACTTCCCATGTTCGTTCCTCCTTGTCGTATCCTGTATCAAGATCTAACGACTTTTCGCGTTCCTGCTCTGTCGCATCGAGTGCAAGATTCAACAGATTTTCTATTTTCTCATTGGACATAAAAATCCCCCGCGATCGCACTCCTTTACTTATTAGAAATGCGGCTGCGGGGGATTTTATGACTTATTGTTTTTATTTTTAAAATTCTACCGACTTATTATTGTTTTTTAATGCATGATATAACTCTGCATGTGTCAGATATATGTATGGTTCTACATAAAATACCAGAAGAATACCGACTGTGCAGATGCCTAACAATGTCCAGCCGATAAATGAAAGATCTAAAACAAATGCATTCCATTTATTTCCATCCATCATCCGCTTACTCTCTGCAAATGCTTCCTGTCTGGTCATTTCCGGATGCTCTGCTAAAAGATATGGGATCATCATATATTCATAACTTTTCACAATACCAGGAATGATAAACAGCAAACTCCAAAGTGCGGTAAACAGTCCGCGAAGGAACATGATCACACCGATATTTGCATATCCGTTTTTAAATCCGTGTGCCAGATCACCTAACTGTGCATTGCCATATTTACAGTTTACAAAGAATTTCTGGCATCCTACCTCAAGCGGATTCCAGATAAAAATACTGAGCAGTATACTGATCACCATGGCAACGAGTACCGCTGCTAAGATAATTCCGATCACGGAAAATAAAACTGCCGGGTCCATGTATGCCATTCCATCCGTTGATGACTTTGCTGAATTTCTGGTAGCTGTCGAACCTGATCCCAAAATAAGCGACAGGATCACCCCAACTAATACCGCTTTCCAGTAATTCGCTTTCAATGCAAGTTTTGCATTGCTTTTTAAATCACTTCTGTTCCACATATTAAACTCCTCCTTAAATAAAAACATTTTTCACTTCGTCAGTTTAACATATTAACGTTTCATTGTCATCATAAACAGCGCAATCTTAAAAAATTTTTAAAAATTTTTCATAAATCTTAATTTTTAAATCAGGCTGCAGTTATACCTCTATCTTTCCTTCTTTCAGCAGTTCAACAAATGCCTCTGACAACTTTGGATCAAACTGTGTTCCCTTGTTACGTTCTAACTCACTGATCGCATAATCTACCGGCATTGCTTCCTTGTAAGAACGCTTTGTTGTCATCGCATCGAACGAATCACACACTGCAAGTATACGTCCAAGCAAAGGGATATCTTCTCCTTTCAGACCTCTCGGATATCCCTTTCCGTCGTATCTCTCATGATGTGATAATACAGCCGGTATCACATAGTTCATATTAGGCAGGAAATGGATCATCTCAATCGAATTTGTGACATGTGTTTTCATGATCTCATATTCCTCAGCATTTAGTCTTCCCTGTTTTTTCAGGATACTTTCCGGAATACCGATTTTCCCGATATCATGAAGCAGTCCCGCCTCTTTTACAATTTCAATATCATCTGGTGAAAGTCCTATTTTCTTTGCAAGCAGAACTGCATAATCCGATACATGACATGAATGCTCAAATGTATACGAATCCTTCGCATCAATTGCTGCAGTCAGTGCATAGATGGTCGGTGCGATCTGTTCATAATGTTTTTCTGCCTTCTGATCCTCGATCTCATCTTCCGTGCGTTCTCCATAAATTTTAATACAGTTCTTTCCATCCCGTTTTGCATAAAAATTTGCACGTTCTGCCTGACTGAGCAGCTCATCCTCTCCGGAAGCTGTATCCGGATAAAATGCAATACCGATACTTGCAGTGACCGGCTGGAGTACATCCGGCTTTTCCTTATCCTCGATCAGGAAATTCTTCTGTATTTTCTGTGCGATCAACGAAACTTCTCTCTTTTCCCCCGAATTGATCAAAACAACATATTCATTTGATCCAAACCGGAACGTTTCTCCCTGACATCCTACCGTATTCTCTATGATATGCCCGCACCATTTTAAGATACGGTCTCCACACTCTTCTCCATACAGCTCGTTAAAGAGCTTAAAATCATCCAGATCAAGATACAAAAGAGCCACCGGCTGTCCCACTTTCCAGTTTTCCATCAGAAATTTTTTAAAATATCCCCGGTTATAAAGTCCTGTCAGTTCATCATGGATCGATATCTGGTATACTTCCTGATATGTACGGATATTTTTCAGACATACACTGGCATATAATCCAATTCTCCAATAGTAATCTCTCTCTAAATAATTGAGTCTGGTCCGCCTTTCGAGTTTTATATAAATAAACCCCTGTATCTCATTGTCATACTTCATCAGGGAAATCTCAGAACGTTCGCCTATTCCCGGTTCCTCCAGCATAGCTGCGATCTCATCCTGTTCTTCCTGCCCCGGCATCTGTCCACTGCCTGTTTTTGCGAGTGTAAATTTATTTTCATTTCTGGTAAAGATAAAAACATCAATTACCGGAAACATCTCATTTACCACACCGATCATTTTATCAAACAGTTCTTCCTGCCGAAATACGGATGCCGACTCATTCTGAAAACAACGCAATACTTCAATCTGTTTTCTGTTCTGTCCCTGCATGACTCCTTCTGCCATTTTTCTTGCCAGATAAAATATAAACAACGACCATCCCATAAATCCAAGCACGATCACTATGATCTTCTGCTGCATTTCCGGCAATACACTGCCAAGATACCTCTGTGCATTATGATTAAAATTAAATACCGGAAGAAGGCTGACTGCCAGTGCAACAGAATAGATGCATCCGATCACGATTCGGTTTGACAGATCAAACAGATACTTGTGCCACATGATATACAACAGACACAACGCCATAAAAATGCCACCGAGCATATCGTAAGGGAACTGATTGCCCGGCAATGCATCCAAAAGATTGCCGGTCAAAACCAAAACTGTCCCAAGCAGCAAAGGAAATAATTTCTTTCGTTTTTCCAGTTTATTGCCGATCGCCCTGTGTGCCAGAACGGTCGCATATACGATCACGCCTGCCTCCACAACTGCCAACAGATAACTTCCCCACGATATATGATAAGTATATCCTATACTTCCATCCGCATATCTGACGATATCCGGTTCCGGGATAAATACCTCTGTAGCAATATTGATCCCCATTGCTGCTGCAGTAGCGATACAAAATCCGATCAGGAATCCATTCTTTCTGATCTCCAGCATATAAAACAAAAAGGCATACATAAAAATCGGCACCGTCAACAGTCCGAACACCGACACATGAAACCAGAACCGTATTCCAGGCATGATCTGCATACGCATCATTACCATGCCGCCTGTCCATATCAGGCAGGATAAAAGAATCTGTCTGAAATACCTGACAGCTTTTGCATCCGCCGCATTCAGGAAGGAAAAGAATATAAACAGGAAGCAGAAAAACGCTCCGATCGGAACTCCAATATATAAACTATCCAGCGTCAAAGCCGTTTCCTCCAATTAAAAATAATAACTTATTAAGTATAACATACTCCAATATATAATTCCAAGTTTTTCCGGGAAATCCGACTGTTTTTATCATTTTTTGGATAGCAATTTATCATAAATATAATGGGTCTGCATATACTAACAGGGAATAAATCTGTTTTCAAAAAATGGAGTGAACTTATGTGCGGAATTGCAGGATTTTGCAGTCTGAAACGCTGTTATACGGACAGACAGTCCTTTTGGGAGAATGTACTGATCTCCATGCATCAAAAACTGATACACCGTGGCGGCGACGCTTCCGGTATCTATCTGGCACCGTATGCCGGCCTGTCACATCAGAGACTTTCCATCCGTGATATTACGCACGGTGCCCAGCCTATGATACGCCACCACAACGGTGCTGATTATGCTATCGCCTACAACGGAGAAATCTATAATACCGATGAACTGATACCAGAACTTACCGCTGCTGGATTTGACTTTCTTACAACCTCTGATACAGAAGTGATCTTATATGCCTATATGCATTTCGGTGCTTCCTTTGTCTCTCACTTAAACGGAATTTTTGCTTTTGCCATCTGGGATGGTGCCACCGGACAGCTTTTACTCTATCGCGACAGGGTAGGAACAAAACCTCTTTTTTATTCTGTAAAAGACAATGAACTGGTTTTTGCTTCCGAACCCAAAGCCTTATTTTGTTTTCCGGATCTGACACCTTCCATCGACAAAAACAGCTTAAGGGAACTGCTTGCGGTTGGTCCTGCACGCACACCCGGCTATGGGATTTTCCGCGGCATCTGCGAAGTTCTGCCCGGTCATTACATGTGTTTTAACACCTCCGGTCTTTCCGACACCATCTACTGGGATCTGAAATGTCTGCCTCATACGGACTCCTATAAAGATACAGTAGCACATGTATCTTTCCTCATACGCGATACTGTAAAACGGCAGATGGTATCCGATGTACCGGTCTGTACATTTTTATCCGGCGGCATTGATTCAAGCATCGTTACTGCCCTTGCCGCATCTTACCAGAGCGCACATGACAAAACCCTAAATACTTTTTCCTTCGATTTTACGGAAAATGATATTTATTTCCAGTCCAATTCCTTTCAGCCGGAACGCGATCTTCCATATGTAAACTGCATGTTAAAGCATTGTAAAACAAACCATACCTATCTGGAATGTACACAGGAAACACTTGCCGACATGCTCTATACTGCCGTAGATGCGAAAGATATGCCTGGTATGACGGACGTGGATGCCTCTTTGCTTTATTTTTGTTCACTCGTAAAAAAACAGAACAAGGTAACACTGACCGGAGAATGTGCTGACGAAATTTTTGGCGGCTATCCATGGTTTTACCGCAAAGAGCTGATGCATCAGGACGGTTTTCCATGGTCTGCAGATACAAATGCCCGTACTGTTTTTCTTGCCGATGATGTCGTAAAGAATCTTGATCTTTCTTCTTATTCCCATGCCAGATACGAAGAATCTTTAAAAAAGACACCACATCTTCCGGACGAAACTGCCGAAGAATACAGACGCAGAGAGATCGCCTACCTGAATATCAAATGGTTTATGCAGACACTGCTCGACCGCATGGACCGCACCAGTATGTATTCCGGTCTTGAAGCGAGGGTTCCATTTGCTGACCATCGCATTATCGATTATGTATACAACGTCCCCTGGGAAATGAAATACCAGGGCGGTGTAGAAAAATCCCTTTTACGCGATGCCTTCTGTGATCTTCTGCCGCCTGAACTGCTGCACCGCAAAAAAAGTCCTTACCCCAAGACCTATCATCCGGGTTATGAAAAAATTCTGATCTCACGAATGACGGATATTTTAGCGGACAGCAATGCTCCCATTCTTCCGCTTATTGACAAAAAGAAAGTTAAAAAATTTATGGAATCTCCAAAAGAATATGGAAAGCCCTGGTTTGGACAGCTCATGGCAGGTCCCCAGCTTTTAGCTTACTTTATACAGCTAAATTACTGGATGGAAAAATATCATCTTTCCATATAAAAAATGGCTTGAAAAGTCTTTTATTTTTGACTTTTCAAGCCATTTTCCAATTCATGTAACAAAATATTTCAGAATTTCTGCACATCATTGTCCGGAAACTTTCTCCGGTATACCGCACATACCAGCACCGCGATCAGTGTTCCTGTGACCATTCCGGCAAGAACGTCCGTCGGATAATGAACCCCGACATAAAGCCTTGAGAACATGATCAGGAATGCGAGGATCAGAGCCGGTACTCCGATCTTTCGCGGACATGTGAGAAAAATAACAACTGCTGCCGCAAACGAACTGCCGGTATGACCAGATGGAAATGACAGATCCTTCTGCGCTTCTATGATACGCTGCAATCCATCCACTGCTTCATAAGGTCTTGTTCTGGCAACCAGATTTTTGAGAATAAGGTTATTAATGATCAAAGATCCAATCAGTGAACACGTCATAAGCAGCCCGGTCTTTCGCATCTTTTTTAAAAGCAGAAACAAAACTGTGAGTGCGATCCAGATCCATCCGGCGTCTCCCAAATGTGTGATAAATTTCATCACAGGTGTCAGCATATCATTTCTCACATGCTCCTGTATCCATAATAAAATATTGCCATCTAAATGTAACAAAGCATCCATCTTATGTATTACCCCATTTTTTTACATTTTTACGAATATTTTACTTTTCTACTGTGGTCCCGTCAATACTTTATTGAGCAGATCAGCAAGCGGCACCATTGCATTTTTTGCTTCTTCGAGTGTATTCGTCTGTGCCCCAACCTCAATCAGGAGCGTTTTCGGGCAATAGTGCATATTGTAGCGGTACCCTTTCAGGTAAATTCTTCTGGTAAATCCCGGATAATATTCCGCCGCCTTTAGCTGCATCTGAAACGATACCGCCAGATTATCTGCGATATAAGGATTATACAGATATTCGATATCACCTGTTTTCGTCGTACGGCTTAACCCATTAAAAAACATCACCTGTGCCATCTGCACACCGTTTTGTTCTGTCACCAGCCTTGTATTGTCCCCAACGCCGTCACGATGCAGATCGATCACAACCTCAATACTCTGATTCTCCGCTAAAATCTGTTCTAACGCAGGCCCCGCTTTTGCATAAGCATGATCTCTGTCTCCGACATCATACTGCCCCGTGTGGTGGATAACAGAAAAACCATATTTTTGTGTCAGAAGCTCTGTCAGATAATCTCCGACACCCACCACCGTCATGGAAGCATCACCAGGGACAGAATCTGCATATCCTTCCTGTGAATGTGTGTGATAGATCAGAATCTGCGGTGTGGATGCATCATGGCTTAAACGCACATCCTTTCCAAGCAGGGCATCTGCATTAAGCTGTGCGCTCCCGATTGTTGTCGTATTATCTACCTGATAAAAATTCTGGATCAGATAATCAAAATCATCCAGCTTTTCCCTGGCAAACGTGACCACTTTACCATCTGCCACTGCTGCCGCTTCTTTACTGTCTGTATCTTTCAAAGTCTGATCTTGTGCCATGTCTTGTTCTTCCACATTCTCTTTTGTATTCTCAACCTCTTTTTCATCATCTGGCAGGCTCGTACCATCTGCGCTTCCGACAGATGGTATCACTTTCCCAGTCTTTTCATCCACATAGTTTTCATCTGCAGCCTCCCGCGCTAAGATTGTCTCATAAGACAGATCACTCTCGATCTGGGTTTTATATGATTCACTTTCTGTATTGACATCCTCCTCCGAAAAAAGTACACCGATCACTTTTTCCACCAAAGACCACTCATTTTCATCCTTTATGCTGTATGACAGGCCGGGAAGATAAAATTCAAGTACTTTTTCACAACAGCTTTCTGCCCCCTCCTCTCCCAGTTTTGTCAGAAAGGATTTATCTGTCTGTATCAGCAGCGCAATGAAAGCCGATAACAATATCCATAGCCAGACGGCTGCTTTTATTTTTTTCTTTTTTAAGGACCGATAACGATAAGCATACATACTACACTGTATGCTCTTTCAATTTTCATTATGTCAGTACCCCATCCATTTATACCGGCAGCATTTCACCCATAAATGCGATATTGATGCCCTCAGAGATCGTGAAACTTAATCTTTTCACTGACTCATCGATATCTTTTGGTGTCACAAACATCGCATTTAAATTCGGTGAGAGCAGTTCCCTGATCAATTCATATTTTTCCCCATCATTCAGTTCCTTTAACGAATCTCCCAGCTTATCAAAAGCTCTGCTCTGGCTCATAGCTGCGATCAGATTAAACATCGTGTCATTGACGATGGTCGCAGCATCCACAACCGTCGGTATCCCGATTGAGATCACCGGAACCCCTAGACTCTTTTTATTCAGGCCGTGTCTGTGATTTCCAACTCCGCTGCCTGGGTTAATTCCGGTATCTGTAACCTGGATCGTCCGGTTTAACCTTTTGGTACTCCGCGCAGCTAACGCATCAATAACAATGACAATATCCGGTTTTGTCTCATCAATGATCCCGTGAATGATCTCAAGGCTTTCCATCCCCGTCTGTGCCATAACTCCCGGTACGATGCTGCTGATCCGGTTTACATTTTTTTCCCCGAATGCATATTTTCCATACTCTTTTATAATGTGTCTTGTGATAAACAGGTTGTCCACCACACGGGGGCCTAACGCATCCGGTGTAACTTCACGGTTTCCAAGTCCTACAACCAACACTGACATTTCTTCTTTTCTTTCCCGTATCAGCTTACGAATGATCTGTGCAAGCTGCACAGATATCTCTCTGTGGTAATCCTCGTCCTCCTCATCCATATTTCCCGCCTCGATCGTAATATAGGTTCCCTTTGGTTTTCCCATCGTCTTTGCACCGTTTTCTGTTTCAATGACCACTGTGCTGATCGTGATATTTTTATCTATTTTCTCTTCTAAAAATCGGACTCCCTTTAAATCAACATGATCTTCCTGCATTTTTTCCTGCGTTTCAAGTGCTAAATCTGTCCGGATCTGATACATAAATTCCCCCTATATCCCAATGCCCTGCTCCCGGCATCTGTTATCTCTGCCTATATTATTTCAAATCTGTGAAAAAAATATCCATAATTTCTCATTATTTTGCTGTTTTATACTTGACAACAAAAATATACTGACCTATAATATACCAGTATGTTTACATTGAACTGTCCGTGTCCGGCTTTAATGTAACAATCATGAACAATAACGATTACAAATTGGAGGTGTACGGATTGGCTAACATTAAATCTGCAAAGAAAAGAATTTTAGTAACAGAGACAAGAGCTGCTAGAAACAAAGCGATCAGAAGCGAAGTTAAGACTTCTATTAAAAAAGTTGAGGCTGCAGTGGCTGCAAATGATAAAGAGGCTGCAAAAGCTGCTTTAACAGTTGCTATCTCAACCATCGAGAGCGCTTCTTCTAAAGGAATTTACCACAAGAACAATTCTGCTAGAAAAGTTTCCCGTTTAACAAAACTTGTTAACGGATTAGCTTAATTTTTGAAACATAGATAAAACTTATATGTGGTTTTAACCCGACCACATAATAAAAAACACCAGTACCGTCATACTGGTGTTTTTTTGACTTATCTCTTCGTACTGCTGTACTTCATGATAAAAAGTTCCACTGCCATCTGGTCATTCATCCGCCCTGTTTTTACAGACTCTTCTAAATCCACTCCATCATAAAGCGCCATCTTTAACTGTGCCATCGTAAATCCTTTTGCCTGTGAAATATTCTTTTTTACTGCAAACGGAGGTATTCCTGCATTTTTCGCGATTGTCTGGTTGTCCATCCCTCGTCCTGCCATATCACGCACATTCAAAAGGATCTGAAACTGTCTGGTGATCAGAAACATGATACGCATCGGCGGTTCTTTCAACGTCAGAAGATCATAGTAAAGATCCAGTGCTCTGCGTTTGTTATGCTCCGCTATCGCATTGACCATCTCAAATATCTTATTGGTGGTCTGTTCTGTCGTAACTGCCATCACATCTTCCGTTGTGATCACATCTCGATCCAGAGCATAACAGATCAGCTTCTCTAATTCCCTGTCGATATTTCCCATGTCCGTTCCTGTCCTGCTTAAAAATAGCTGCATCACAGAACCGGTGATATTTTTCCCCTCTTTCTTTAGTCTCGTCAGAATCCAGCGTGTCAAAAGTTCCTCACTCTGTGCCGAAAATTCTACGATTTTTCCATTATTTTTAACCGCTTTATACATTTTCGAACGTTTATCTGCTTCCTCCTCCACAAAGATAAAATGTGTCGCTGGTGCCACCTGTGACAGATATTCGGCAAGATCCTCACAGGAACTTTTAAAAAAACCACTGTCCTCGATCAGTATGACTCTTTTATCCGCAAAAAAAGGCAGTGTCTCGGCAAGATCGATCACTTCTTTCGGATTGATATTTTTCCCTTCAAACCTCGTAAAATTCATGGTATCATCCGGCGCTGCCATTGCATTTTTCAGTTTATCTTTGTATTGTTTCTTTAAATATGCTTCCGTTCCATACAACAGATAGATCTGTTTGAAATTTCCGCTCTTAATATCCTCATCAATCGTTTTCATTTTATTCCATCCCTTTTTTACCGTCTCGCTTTATCACAGTATAGCATACATTACCTTACAAATACAAACTGCTTATCCGGCACAAGATATTTTTGTACTGTAAGCGCATGTTTCTTTGACCGTGTCACAGTGATCTGACCATCTTCCATCGTATAAAACAAGGCACTTCCCGTATCTTTTATATTTTCAACCGCTTCTTTGCCCGGATGACCATACCGGTTCTTTTTCGCACAGGAAATAACAGAAATCCGCGGCGATACTGCGTTCAAAAATGATCTTGTATTTGAATATTTTGAGCCATGGTGAGCTGCCTTGTAAAAATCGATATCAGAAACTTTTAACCAGTTTAAAATCTTTTTTTCCTGCATTTCCCCTATATCGCCGGTAAACAGTGCCGAAAAACCTTTTTCCTCATATAATAGCACAAGTGATTCCTCATTTTTATCCGCAGATGTATCACTCCTTTTTTCATCTCCTGCATGGTATTCCGGTGAAATGGCTGTTATCTTTCCTTCTCCAAGGAATAATATATCCTCACGGTTCATTGTACATATATTTGTTCCATGTTCTTTTGCAAGCAAAACCAGCTTCTTATAACTTTCATCCTGTACCATTCCCCTCCAAAATACGAGATTTCTGATCCTGTATCTTTCTTCAAAAAGTTCCGACAGACCGGATATATGATCCTGATCCGTGTGGGATACAAACCAATAATCGATTTCTTTTACACCATTTGACTTTAAATATGGTAAGATGCGGTATTTTCCCACACTCTGCACATCCGTACTTCCACCGTCTATAAAAACATCATATCCCTTGTCCGTATGCAGATAAATTCCGTCACCCTGTCCGACATCAAGCACAGTGAGTTTCATGTCTTTTTGAAATGGTACAAACAAAAAAACAAGCAGACCAAAACCACAGATAAAAGGTATCCACCCATGTGACTCTTTTTCCTGTCGTTTTGTCACACAGAAAAGTAAAAAAAGTCCTCCAAGCAGCAACAGATAATATAGCACTATTCTTACTGCGGATGGTCTTCCTGTAATTACGATTGCTTTTGGCAGATCCGATGCGATCGTACAGATTTTTTCACAGCCGCTTAAGACCACATGACATGGTAACAATACGATACGTACCATCTTCCATTTCCATCCCATACCGTTGTACATATGCGGCAGGGTTTCTATAGCAGAAACCAGTGATCCCCCAGATAACACTGCCGTCTTTGGTATCACGACACTTCCCAGCATGCCTCCCGCTATCCCTGATGCCAGCGCAATACTGACAAACGGCAGCACAAGCAGATTTATCAGCATCGCATATACCGGAATTTCAAAAAAGTACCACGCTGTGACCGGCAGTATTACAAGCTGAAGTACGAATCCCATAGCAATTTTCTGTAACAATACATGCCCCTGGTATGCACTTTGAACGATTTTTCCAGCCCAGACCACACCAGATACCGCAATAAACGAAAACTGAAAACCTGCATCACATAGTGCAAACGGCTGTTTCCACAGAATGAGCAGTGCTGCAAAACCCATTGCATTTAACGAATCATAGCTTCGTCCCACTGCCTGTGCCAGCAGAAGAATACAAAACATACTGACTGCCCGGAAAGACGAATATCCCATTCCTGTCATCAGACCATATGAAACCATAAAAACTGCTGCAAAAATTCCCGCTCCCCAGAAACCAAGACTTCTCTTTCGCAAAAAACGGTAAAATGTCATACCGATCATAGATATATGCAGACCTGATATCGCCAGAATATGTGAAATTCCGGACGTACGGTAAAGCTGTTTTATCTCTGCATCCAAAAGATTTTTCTCTCCCAGAAGCATCGTATTTAAAATTCCACCCTCCCGTGCTCCGAGTGCGCACTCATACACACCAGCAAGGTAATATTTCCATCCATACATTGTCTCTGCAATGCGATCCCTTTTTCCGTATGCATTCTTTACATCCACATCATTTACAGCAAATGAGATTCCCCGCGCTTTATAATAAGCCGCCTGATCAAAGTTTCCCTCGTTGCGTGCCCGGTTAAATAATTTTGTTTTTCCATGTAATACAAGCGTTTGTCCGATAGAATATGTGTCGGACTCACAATAGATAATGACGTTTGCAGATACCCTCTGCCATTCTTTGATTTTAAGATCCTGTCTGATCTGACAGGATGACATATAGTATAAGTACTGTTCCTTTTTTTGTTCTTTGCCTGCAATCTTTCCTTTTAAGAAGATTTCTTTTCCATCCTCTAAATACGGCAAATACTGATTTTCTGCCGCCTGCACCGCCCGGCAATGATACCAGCCCAGGGAAAAAAATGCCGCACATAACACCCCCACGCAGCATCGCCGCTTCCAGGCAGGATATCTGTCATTCTCCGACCACCCCAGACCATATCCCGCCAGGATTGCCGTCCATAACAAAATTCCAATACATCCGGGCACGATCATCCACGGTTTTCCATATACTGCAATGAAAATACCGCAGATAAACCCGGCCGCCATTTCTAAAAATGGTCTTTTCCCCAATCTACTCCTCCTCTGTTGTTCCTGTCTCCTCCAGTGTAACGACATAATCAAGATTCCTGTCATACATGTCGCTCAATTTAAAATTATCACGGTAAGTACCACTGGTATCTCCGTTGACTGAGATCTGTACTTTACTGATCGTAGACAATTCTGTCAGGGAATCCACGATTGAATAAATGACAACTGCCTCATTTACCTGATAATCCTGATTTTTAAAGTTTTCATCCAGACTCACATAGCAGACACCATCCACCACTGATACATTGATCAGTTTTGTTCCTGCCGGGATTGCAGACTTCGCCCCCTCTGTCTGTGGTCCCTCCAGTAGCTGTTCCATGATCAGTTTTTCCATTGACACATTGCTGCTGTAATATACGTCACTTCTTGTCTCTTCTACCAGACCATCACCGGCTTCATTTGCAAAATAAAGTTTTAATGTCGTACACTGAATGGAATTAATCTGTTCCCCCGGATTCTCAATAAAGCTGTCCTGATTCATACTTCCGACAATATTGCCTCTGACGTCCGTAAGTGGTGCGTCCGCCACATAAAATGATACGCAGTCCACCCCAGGAATCTGCGTCATTGTAAGAACAACTGCTGCCCGGCACAATACCTCCTCCACCTCTGCCATACTGCTGTAATCTGCATCAAAATGAATCGAAAGCATTACACCGTCAAGTGAATAATCGGTAACCTCCACCCCGTTTGGTATCGGTTTACGGTACTCAACATTGTCAGAATCCGAGCTTAACTTTGCTAAAAATTCTTCGATCAAACCTTGCGTATCGGAAGCCTGTGGCTCATAAGGAACATCTACGATTTTTGTTTTTTCTTTATTCAGATATTCAATATGATATTCACTGGCTACCTCATTGTTTCCACATCCTGTCAGCAAAATAACTGCCAGAATAAATCCTGACAACAGGATAATTATTTTTTTATCCATAATCTGACCTTTCATTTTCAATAGATCCAATCTGTTATGAAATATAGTTGAGCGGAATACGAACATTAAAGATCGTTCCCTCTCCCTCTGTACTGAATACCTTGATCGCACCACGATGCATCAGCACTGCATTTCGCGTTATGGCAAGACCAAGTCCTGTTCCACCGATCTCTCTGGAATGTGACTTGTCCACGCGGTAAAAACGTTCATAAATATGTTCTAAGGAATCTTCCGGTATTCCGATTCCGGAATCCTCAACTTTCAGATAAAAATACTGATGATCAGCATTCAGCGAAACATGTACCCAGCCATCTTCTTTGTTATACTTGATCGCATTTTCAATCAGATTGGTAAAGGCAAGCGTGATCTTGACCTCATCGACATCAGCACTGACCGGCCGGAAACTCTCAAGCACAAGCTCCACTTTCTGCTTATCTGCGATCGGACGCAGGCGTTTTAAAATCTGCTCTAACAATTCATTAATATTAATATTCGTGATATTTAAATCCCCTGCTGCCTTGTCCATCTTGACCAGGGAAAGCAGATCATTGATAATCTTCGTCTCACGATCCACCTCGTTACCGATATCTCCCATAAACTCTTTATAAAGCTCTATCGGAGCATCCTCCATACTGTTGATGGAATCCGCCAGCACCTTCATGGAAGTAAGCGGTGTTTTTAATTCATGCGACACATTCGATACAAATTCCTGTCTCGAATCGTCTAACACCTTCATCCTTCCCAACATTTTATTAAACTTCTCACTGATCATTCTGGTTTCTGTATAATCATTGACAGAAAGTGCATCCTCTCCATAACCTGTCTGAATCTCATCGATCGATTTTGACATCTTATGAAATGGTTTCACCATCTGCCCTGCAATGATCACACTCGCAAAAATAACCGAAAAAATACAGATCAATTCAATAATCCTTGTATTGGTTGCAAGATATTCTAAATTCAGACTGATTGTGTCCGTCGATACACTTACCATCATGACACCGATCACCTGTCTGCTTTCGTTTTCCTGATCTGTGCGCACAAGTGGTATCGTCATCTCAATATAACGATATTTCGAATCATATTTTGTAATCTCTTCTCCATAAAAACTCTTAATGACTTCCTCTGAAATGATCGTCTTTTTTTCATCGAGCTTATAAGTATCTTTCACTACCTGAAACGTGTCGCTGATGATCATGACACGTCCGTCATAAATAGTAGAAAGCTGCTCTAACTGCGCATTGATAGTAGGAGAACCGGAATTTTCCAGATAATCATTTGACACGATCTGATTTGCTAAAATTTTCGCCTGACTTAAGATTTCACTGGTTCGAAGTGAAACAGCCCTGTTTTCATATGAATTCAGCATCCCAATCCGTAACAGAACACACGGTATCACACCTATAAGAATAAGTAAAAGAATCAGCCTGAATCTCAGGCTGTTCAGAAAATCGGTAAATTTTTTTAATTTCGTCATGGCTGCACCTTACTAATTCTGAGAATAATAATATCCAACACCCCATTTGGTATGCACATACTTCGGCTCACTCGGATTACTCTCGATCTTTTCTCTCAGACGTCTCACATGAACATCCACTGTACGCACATCTCCCGGATATTCGTATCCCCACACAAGATTCAAAAGGTTCTCCCTGCCGTAGACTTTGTTTGGGTTATTGACAAGAAGTTCTAACAGATCAAACTCTTTTGCAGTAAGATTCACTTCTTTTCCTAAAATAAAGAGTCTCCTACTCTCACAGTCTAATTTCAGATCTCCCGCTTCTATGACTTTGCTGTCCTCTTTTTTCGGCTGACTTGCTGCTGTACGCCGCATGATCGCCTTAATTCTTGCTTTTACTTCAAGGATATTAAATGGTTTTGTGATATAATCATCTGCGCCATACTCCAGACCTAAGATCTTATCCATGTCATCTCCCTTTGCGGTAAGCATGACGATCGGCATATTAGAAAACTCCCTGATGTGCTGGCATACTTCAAATCCGTCCATCTTCGGAAGCATGATATCAAGCAGCACCATATCATAAGCATTTTCGGTTGCCATTTTTAATGCTTCTTCCCCGTCATATGCGCAGTCTACTTCCATTCCGTCCTGTTCAAGGCTGAACCGGATACCCTTTACAATTAACTTTTCATCATCTACAACAAGAACCTTTTTTGCCATTTTACTTCACCTTTATATTATCTTTTATTCGATTATAAACGCCCTCTTTGATTCCCTCTACCTGCTTGATCTCCTCTATAGAAGAAAAAGCACCATTCTTCTCGCGGTAACGGACAATACTGTCCGCTTTTGCCTGACCAATTCCGGGAAGCGTCATGAGTTCTGCCACAGTTGCAAGATTCAGATCGATCCTGCCGTCTGAATCATTTGCTGTTTCTGCTTTCACGTCATTCTCTGCCCCTTCCCCTGCTTCTTCATCACCAGCCTGCGCTGCCTCTTCCTGTGTCAGGATGCGTATCATCTCTCCGTCCTCAATCTGACGTGCCTGATTGACAGACTCTTCTGCCGCATCCTCCCTCAGACCACCGGCAGCTTCAACCACCTCATAGAGTCTTGCATTCTGTTCCACTTCATAAACACCTGGCACATTTACAGCTCCGCATATATACACAAAGCGTTTTTTATCAGACCCTGCCGTCTGTGTATCATCCGCGTTATTCTCTGCCATAATCTCTGTCGCCGCCACATCCTCGTTCTGCTGTGTTCCAGCCACAGATGTTTCTGTCTGAAAATAGACGTTTTCTCTTTCTCCACATGCTGCTGCCAACAGGCAGAAACATGAAAAACATAGTACTTTTATAATTTTTTTAATCATAAGCATCTCCTTCTCTTATATTAGAAGGAGTCCTCAATGCCCACTCTCTATATTTTAACGAAATTTTTCATTTATTACAAGAGTGTATAAAATTTATTTCATTTATTTTTATAAAATTTAAAAATACTCGGCAATTTTTTCCTTTAAACCTACCCAGAAGTCTTTTGCATCCTGGGAATCCGGCAGTAAAATGGCATCCTCATATGCCTGATATGCAGTTTTTTCCGCATCAGACGCATTTTGCGATAAAAATACGGAATAATGACCACTCATATCATGCAGCACGTCTGCAAGCTGTACAGTCACAAACTCTGCAAAATCTGCTGCATCGGACGCATTCTTTGAAAAATCATTAACAACCAGCATATCCGTAGATGCACATGCAACAGATGGAAGTTCCTCATTCAATGCCGGAATCTCCATCACAGAATAAGATATATCATCTAATTTTTGCAGGGAATCTGTGTTCACAAATGCACAGAGTGTTTTTCCATCTTTAAAATGTTCTAATATACTGTCCATGGAAACTGTATTGATATCCAGGGAAAATGAGCCAAGAATCGTCTCAAAATACTCAAGATCTTTCTGATACAAATCCTCATCATAGGTTACATTCATCATTTCCGGTGCTGTTTTTTCAAATGTCACGCTGTTGCCAATGAATGGGAAATCATAAAATGCATCATTTACATCCCACTCCAATAGGTATTCCACATTTTCACCCGGTTCATTCTCATTCGAATAATCAATAATTGCCTGCAATGATTCCGGCCGATTTTCAAAATATCCATTCTGATAAACAAACACATTTGCATCATAACTGAGCGGATATCCCAGCAGCTTTTCTTCGTAAGAGGAAGCCTCCAATGCCTTTTGTGATGCACCTTCATATGCTTTTTGTGTCTCATTTAATGCGGCAAGTCCATATAAATATGCCTCCTCAAGTCCGTCACCATTCAGCAGATAAACATCCGGATAATCCTCTCCTTTTATGGTGTCATCATAGATCATTCCGATATAATCTAATGTATCCTGACATTTAAAAACTGCCTTAACACCGGTCTTTGCAAAATACTGTCTTGCTGCATATTCAAAGAAATCCATATAAGATGCATCCTCATACCACACCGTCAGATCTGTTTCTGCGGCATCATATGGATCTGTTTCTGCACCCGGCTGTTGTTCTTCTGCATCCGTCTGTTTTTCCGGCAAACGAAATGCCACTTCTTTTTCAGGCTGCTTTGAAACGACACCAGCCATAATGGCTGCTCCTGCACATACCACTATGGCTGCAATTACACTTCTTTTCTGTACATTCTTCATAATCTCTTTCCTATTCCTCATTTTACGACAATAGACTGCACAAATCCGTGTGCAGTCTTATTTTCATCCATTCATCAATCATGCAGACAGGTCAGCTATTCCATGATCCTTACATCTGATCCAGGGCTTTTTTCAGTTTTCCGATCATCTCATCTACATGTTTCTTCTCAATGATAAGTGGCGGTACAAAACGAAGTACATCCGCCCCCGCCGTAATCACGATCAGACCTTCCTCAAGTGCTTTTGCGGCGATCTGTCCGACCGGTTTTTCGGATACAACGCCCTGCATCAGTCCAAGTCCTCTGCGTGCCGTTAAGAAATCATAAGAATCAACCAGTTCATCTAATTTTTCTTCCAGATATGGTGCGATCTCTTTGACATGATCCGTGATATGGTCGCGCTCCATCATCTCAAGCACCTTGTCAACTGCAGCCCCTACAAATGGATTTCCACCATAAGTTGTTCCATGATCGCCCGGTTTTAAGGACTTTTCTGCTACTCTCTCTGTCATCATGAATGCTCCGACCGGTACACCGCAGCCAAGGGCTTTTGCACTTGTCATGATATCCGGTTTCACACCATAATGCTGCCATGCAAACATTTCTCCTGTTCGTCCCATGCCACACTGGATCTCATCTAATATCAGTAAAATATCATGCTCATCACAAAGGCTTCTTACACCTTCCATAAACTCTTTCGTCGCCGGATAAATACCGCCCTCACCCTGTACTGTTTCAAACAGGATCGCACAGGTTTTATCCGTGATCAGCTTTTTCACACTGTCGAGATCATTGTAATCTGCAAATTTCACACCCGGCATCAGTGGTTCAAACGGTTCCTGGTAATGTTTATTGCCGGTGACGGAAAGCGCTCCGATGCTTCTTCCATGGAAAGAATGATTCATTGCAATGATCTCATGACCTGCATGACCATCTCTCGTATAGGCATATTTTTTTGCAGCCTTGATCGCACCTTCGATTGCTTCTGTGCCACTGTTAGTAAAGAATACACGGTCCATACCGCTTGCCTTTTTTACCCGCTCTGCTGCATGGATGATCGGCACATTATAATAAAGATTTGACGTATGCATAATTTTATCGATCTGTGTTTTTAATGCATCCCCATACTCTTTATTACCATATCCGAATGCCTGCACAGCAATACCTGCCGCGAAATCCAGATATTCTTTGCCATCTGTATCGTACAGATACACTCCCTCTCCATGGTCTAATACCAATGAAAACCGGTTATATGTATGGAGGATATTCTCCTCTGCTTCACTTATATATCCTTCTTTATTCATGATAAAACTTCGTCTCCTTATCTCCTAATATAGCAGTTCCGATTCCGCGGTTTGTAAAGATTTCAAGAAGCAGGCAGTGTGCGATACGTCCATCTAAGATATGGACTCTTGAAACACCGTTCTCGATTGCATCAATACAGTTATTTAACTTCGGAAGCATTCCGCCACCGATAAATCCATCCCCGATCAATTCTCTTGCTTCTGATACACGAAGTTCAGAGATCAGGGTATCTTTCTCTTCCGGATCTTTGTAAACACCCTCTATATCGGTTAAAAATGCCAGTTTTTCAGCTTTTACTGCTTTTGCGATCGCACATGCAGCATCATCCGCATTGATATTGTAGCTGTTGTATTCTGCATCCATTCCGACCGGACAGATGATCGGCAGGAAATCTTTTTCTAACAGATCATATAAGATCTGCGGTTTTACCTCAGTGATTTCACCAACGTAACCGATATCCTCACCGTTTGAATATTTCTTCTCTACTTTTAAAAGTCCACCATCTTTTCCACTGATACCGACCGCATTTACTCCAAGTTCCTGTACCAGTGTCACAAGTGACTTATTGACTTTGTTTAGCACCATCTCAGCGATCTCCATGGTCGCTTCGTCTGTTTTGCGCAGTCCGTTGACAAATACAGGCTCCATACCGACTTTTCCGACCCACTTGCTGATCTCTTTTCCACCGCCGTGTACAATAATTGGTTTAAATCCAACCAGTTTTAACAGGGTAACATCCTGGATGACATGTTTTTTTAATTCTTCATCTACCATGGCGCTTCCACCATATTTTACCACAATGATCTTACGGTTAAAACGCTGTATGTAAGGGAGCGCTTCAATGAGCACTTCGGCTTTCTGCAAAATTTCTTTCATATTGTTATTTTCTTCCATTGCTTTGGTTCTCCTCTATAAAATGTTGATATTGCAGTGCGAAACTCTATCCATATTTTGTTTGCTGTGACCACCTGCCAGATAAAATGAAGGCACGCCTTTTTATGAGCGGTAGTCGGCGTTGATTTTTACATAGTCGTAGGTTAGATCGCAGCCCCAGGCGGTAGCTTCTGCATCTCCCATTTTGATGTCGGCGATGGCGGTGACTGCCGGCTCGGATAAGATTTTGGTTGCTTCTTCTTCGCTGTAATCGACGGCGACACCGTCTTTGATGATCTGCATTTTTCCTGCGGCACTCTCAAAGAATAAGTCTACTTTTTCCGGATCAAACTGTGCACCAGAGTAGCCCATGGCACAGAGGATTCTGCCCCAGTTTGCATCATGTCCATAGATAGCTGCCTTGGTAAGGCTTGATGTGATGACGGATTTGCTTAAGATCTTTGCTTGTTCTTTTGTCTCAGCTCCGACTACTTTCACTTCAAACAATGCAGTTGCACCTTCTCCGTCTCCTGCCATC
The DNA here is from genome assembly GCF_003463035.1 of Roseburia sp. OF03-24. Lineage (NCBI taxonomy): Bacteria > Bacillati > Bacillota > Clostridia > Lachnospirales > Lachnospiraceae > Roseburia > Roseburia sp. OF03-24. The sequence continues at coordinate 81,266 of NZ_QSCK01000004.1, forward strand.
TGTTTTGCAAGTGTCTCGTTGACAAAACGGAGTGCTTTTGTAAATGTCTCATAATCCGCATTTTTCTCTGTGATCTTTGTATTTTCTGCCGTTCCGTTTGCCAGCAGAAGACAGGTGTCATTTGTGGATGTATCGCCATCTACAGAGATCATGTTATAGGTATCTTCCACGTCCGCTTTTAATGCTTCTAATAACAACTCCTGTGAAATCGCAGCATCCGTTGTCACAAAACTTAACATGGTACACATATTCGGATGGATCATGCCGGAACCTTTGCACATGCCGCCGATCGTGACCGTCTTACCAGAAAGTTCGATCTCAACTGCCACTTCTTTCTCATGCGTATCCGTTGTCATGATCGCAAGTGCAGCTTTATGTCCGCTTTCGATATCGCCATTTAATTGTGGAACCATCGTTTCAACTCCCGCACAGATACGTTCGATCGGAAGCTGCATACCAATGACTCCGGTTGATGCCACAAGTACCTCATCCGTCGGGATATGAAGCAGATTGTTTACTTTTTCTGCGGTTGCTTTACAGTAGCCCATTCCCTCTTCTCCGGTACATGCATTTGCGATACCTGCATTGACAACAACTGCCTGCGCCATTTTGCTGTCATAGACTACATGCTGATCCCATTTTACCGGAGCGGCCTTTACAATATTTGTGGTAAATGTACCTGCCACTGCACACGGAACCTCGCTGTAGATCATTGCCATATCTGTTCTGTCTTTATATTTGATTCCTGCTGCTGTGCTTGCTGCTTCAAATCCTTTTGCTGCGGTAACTCCGCCTTTGATCTGTTTCATCGTTTCCTCCATTCCTGCACTGCTTTCTAATGCAGACAAAGTTTTCTTTTGCATCTCAGGTTTGTGCGTAGCTCAAATCCTGCGTGTGAAAATTGTATTTTTACGGATTAAATATCGTCTGGTTTTCTTCATTTGTGACATATTCATAATAATTAACATCCTCACGGAATGTCCATCCCATCCCCTGCCAGAAATAATTTCCAACATCATTTTTTTTGAAGGCGATCAGATTTACTTTATTGACATGTTCACGTTTTAAAGCTGCAAGACAGGCCTCCACCATCTTTTGTCCAATGCCCTGCTTTCTGTAATCTTCGTGAACGCAGACATGATATAAACATCCGCGTCTTCCATCATGACCACACAGAATCGCACCGACGATCCTTCCATTTTCGCACGCCACCATGCTGGTAGTCGGATTACGTCTGATAAAACGTTCCACACCTTCTTTCGAATCGTCAATGCTCCGGATTCCAAACCCGTGGATTCCCATCCACAGCGCATGTACCTCCTCAAAATCCTCCATTGTCATCTCACGGATATTTACCTTGTTCTCTTTCATGTCTTTTATTCCTCTTCTAGCATAACTGTCTCATCCAGTTATTTTTTACCACATAAAATTGTAGTCACAGACTCCAATGTAATCGTCCATCCACTTTATGGGAACATCGGAACCATATTTAAGCCTTCTGCCTCATCAAAACCAAATAACAGGTTCATGTTCTGTACCGCCTGACCTGCTGCACCTTTTACCAGATTATCAAGTGCTCCCATCATCACGATACGGCCGGTTCTCTCATCAATCTTAAAGTTGACATCCACATAGTTGCTGCCCTCTACCCATTTCGTCTCCGGGCAGACATCTTTCTCAAGTACACGGACAAATTTTTCTTTCGCATAATATTTATCATAGACTGCTTTTACTTCTTCATAAGAAGGAAGGCTGCCATCTGCTTTTTTCACCAGTGTCGCATACTCTGTTGCAAGAATACCACGGTTCATCGGAACCAGATGCGGTGTAAAATTAACAACGATCTCTTTTCCTGCCGCATAACCAAGCTGTTCCTCGATCTCCGGTGTATGACGGTGATTTGTCACTCCATATGCTTTCATGTTTTCATTGACTTCACAGAACAGATTTGGCAGTTTCGCGCCACGCCCTGCACCGGAAGTTCCTGATTTTGCATCAATGATCAGCGTATTAGGATCGATCATGCCCTCTTTTACAAGCGGGTACGCTGTCAGAATAGAGCAAGTGGTATAACAGCCCGGATTTGCAATCAATCTTGCTCCTTTTACTTTATCACGGTTGATCTCACAGAGTCCATAAACAGCTTCTTCAATAAACTGCGGAGTCTTGTGCTCGATCTTGTACCATTTCTCATAAACAGATACATCCTTGATTCTGAAATCAGCACTCAAATCTATGATCTTTACCTTATTTAATATATCTTCTGTCAGCACCCCTGCTAAAAATCCCTGCGGAGTTGCTGTAAAGATCACATCCACCTGGCTTGCAAGTTCATCCATGTTATCGTCTAAGCACACATCATCCACGATCTCAAACATGTTCTGATAAACTTCTGCATATTTTTTATCTATGTAACTGCGGGATCCATACCATTTGATCTCCACTTCTTTATGTCCCATTAAAATACGAACCAGTTCATTTCCTGCATAACCGGTTGCTCCGATAATTCCTGCTCTTATCATTTTTTCGTCCTTTCTGCTTATCCTTATTTTATATGCCTTTTAAAATTTCTTATCTGTCATTGTATACAGGCATACCTGCATAAGCATCTTTCTTCCTATATTAATACACCTCATCGCAGTCGTAAAGTATCTTTTTTCATACGCTGTTTGATATTGCATAATTATACATTCGTTTTGTTTTTTATGCAATACCATTTTTTATCTTTTTTCTTTAGCATACTATATATTAAGCCTTTTTCTGCATTTTGTATAATCTTTATGCATTTTTATGAATAATGAATGTATATTTTTTCACTTGCGTTTCTATATTTTTTGTTGTATATTGTTTTTAGTCAATGATCCGGAAACAAATGGATCAAATATACATAACAGAAAGGGCTGTATCACATGAAGGAAAAAGTTATTTTAGCGTACTCCGGCGGACTTGATACCACCGCCATTATTCCATGGTTAAAGGAAAATTATGATTACGAAGTTATCTGCTGCTGTATCGACTGTGGTCAGGAAGAAGAATTAGACGGTCTTGAAGAAAGAGCTATCTCCTGTGGAGCTTCCAAATTATACATTGTAGATATCATCGACGAGTTCTGTGATGATTACATTATGCCATGTGTTCAGGCAAATGCCATTTACGAGAACAAATATTTACTTGGAACCTCTATGGCACGTCCTCTGATCGCTAAGAAATTAGTTGAAGTTGCAAGAAAAGAAGGCGCTACTGCAATCTGCCACGGTGCTACCGGTAAAGGAAACGATCAGATCCGTTTCGAGCTTGGCATCAAAGCACTTGCTCCTGACTTAAAGATCATCGCTGCATGGAGAGATCCGAAGTGGACTATGGATTCCCGTGAATCAGAGATCGAATACTGCAAAGCACACGGCATTCATCTTCCATTCTCTGCCGACACAAGCTACAGCCGTGACCGTAACATCTGGCACATCAGCCATGAAGGTCTTGAATTAGAGGATCCTGCATGCGAGCCTAACTACGACCACCTTTTAGTTCTCGGTGTTTCCCCGGAAAAAGCTCCGGAAGAAGGCGAATATGTAACTATGACATTTGAGAAAGGTGTTCCGACTTCCGTAAACGGAAAAGAGATGAAGGTTTCCGATATCATCCGTGAATTAAACCGTCTCGGCGGCAAACATGGTGTCGGCATCATTGATATCGTTGAGAACCGTGTTGTTGGTATGAAATCCCGCGGTGTATACGAAACTCCTGGCGGAACGATCTTAATGGAAGCTCATCAGCAGTTAGAGGAGCTTGTTTTAGACCGTGCTACCATGGAAGTTAAAAAAGATATGGGAAACAAACTTGCCCAGATCGTTTACGAAGGAAAATGGTTCACACCTTTATGTGATGCAGTCAGAGCTTTCGTTACTTCCACACAGGAATATGTAACCGGTGAAGTAAAATTCAAATTATACAAAGGTAACATCATCAAAGCCGGAACTACTTCAAAATATTCTCTGTACAGTGAGTCACTCGCAAGTTTCACAACCGGTGATCTTTATGACCATCATGATGCTTCCGGATTTATCACACTGTTCGGACTTCCATTAAAAGTTCGTGCTATGAAAATGCAGGAGATCGGCGAGAAAAACAAATACGAGGATTAATCAGAAATTCTGATTTCAATTCAGACAGTTCATGATCTGAGATCAAAAAACAGGAGCCCGCAAGGACTCCTGTTTTTGTATTATTTACCAAGTGCTTCTTCTAACAGTCTTGCAAAATACTCTGCTGCCGGTGCAAGTGCAGCCTCATCCGCATAAAATTGTGGATGATGGTTTGGATAACCAACCCCTGTCCCGACATTGATAAAACATCCCGGTATCTTTTCCAGATAAAATGCAAAATCCTCTCCACCTGTTGAATTTCGCTGTGGAACAACCTCATAGCCACATTCTTTTGCCACATCTTCTGCAAACGCACTCCATGTTTCCTCATTGACTGTTGCAGGAGGTCCCGGATACCATAGTAATTCTGCCTTCGCACCATACGCTGCGGCTGTGTTTTCTGCAATCCCGCGCATGCGTTTTTCTATAAAAACACGATCCTCTTTGTCCATGGAACGAACTGTTCCCTCTAATTCCACTTTATCCGGAATCACATTCCAGGTATTACCGCCATGAATCCTTGTCACACTGACCACCCCCGTATGAAACGGATTTAAGTTTCTGCCGACAATGCTCTGCAATGCCTGTATCACAGATGCCGCCACAAGTATCGTGTCCACTCCCTCATCCGGATGACCGCCATGGCAGCCTGTACCCGTAATATTTAATTCAAACCGGTCTACCGCCGCCATAACACTTCCGGCACGGATTCCAAGTGTGCCAACCGGAAGATATGCTGCTGTGTGCAGACCAAAAATCGCCTCCACATCAGAAAGTATCCCTGTCTGCAGAACCGTCTCTGCTCCATGTGACGACTCCTCTGCCGGCTGGAACAGAATTTTTACATTTCCATGCAGTTTCTCTTTTCGCTCCTGCAAGAGTAATGCTGTTCCAAGCACTGCTGCCGTATGGAAATCATGTCCGCAGGCATGCATCTTTCCCGGAATTTCTGACTTATAAGGCAGCTCTGTCTCCTCCATGATCGGCAGTGCATCAATGTCACAACGCAATCCATATGTTTTTCCCGGTTGTGCGCCTCGTATTATGGCAACCACGCCGGTTTTTAATGGTGTCTGTAAAATTTCGATTCCTGCTGCATGAAGTTCTCTTTTGATCCGCTCCGTCGTCTCATATTCCTCATAGGATAGCTCTGGGTGACTGTGAAGTTCCTCAAAGAAATCCGTAAGTTTCTGCTCTAATACTTTCTGTTCCATATACTTCTCCATTCTGCTTTTCTGCATAATATAATATCATAAGCCGCCCGGCAAATGCTGGTTTGTTGAGGCATGCGTCACTCCGCCCCAACCTGAATCAGGCATACTAATTTCACTCTGATTATTATCAGAGCGAAATCGCTTTCTTATTTTCGGACAACGGAAACAAAACAGTCCCGGCTTGATGCAATTTGCCAATCGTAACCCTCCAGAACCACCCTACACAGGGAAGCTCATGATCCATGGGCACCTATCTGCGCCCACCAGACGGATCAAATGCATCACGCAGTGCATCCCCAACAAAGTTGATGGAAATAACCAGCACAACGATCATGATCCCCGGAGGCAGCCAGAGCCAAGGCTGTGACGTCAGTACCGTAATAGACTGTGCTCCGTTTAGCATATTTCCAAGGCTTGCCATCGGAGGCTGCACACCCATGCCAAGGAAACTTAACGCCGCCTCATCTAACATGGAGATTGCCATAACAGAAGTTGCATATACGAGGATCGGCGCAACCGTATTTGGCAAAATCTCGGAAAACAGGATATGACGAAGCGGCATGCCTGCCACTACATTTCCTTTGACAAAATTTGTTTCACGTAAGCTGAGCACATTTCCACGTACCAGTCTTGCTACCCCAGGCCAGTCTACAAATCCCAGAATCAGAATAATACTCCACAATCCCGGTTTAAAGATCGCTGCTGCAACAAGCACCAGAAGGATATAAGGAAAAGACATGACCATATCCGTAAAACGCATCAGTATCATATCTGCCACTCCGCCAAAATATCCCGCGATCAGGCCAAGTACCACACCAATCACCGTCGATATGGCTGTAGCAAGGATTCCCACAAGCAGTGATATCCTTGTTGCATATAAAAGCCTGCTGAATACGTCCCTGCCGATCTGATCTGTTCCAAGAATAAACTCTTTACACGGTGCTCCACTAAACGTTCCGACAATTGCATCCGGGTCATAAGGCGCAACAACCGGTGCAAACAATGCCGCCAGTCCGACAACAACCAGTATCACAAGGCTGATTTTTGCAAGATGATGTGCACGGAAACGACGCAGCACCATCTGCATATATGTTTCATTTAAGTTTTCTTTTTTCTTTTTTATCATACAAATTCAACCTCTTTACTGAAGTTTTATCGTCGGATCTACTACCGCATATAAAATATCCGTCAGAAGATTACCGAGCAGTACAACGATCGCTGAGAGCAGACAGACTCCCATAATAACCGGATAATCACGGTTTGTGATCGCACTCATCGTCATAAGACCAAGTCCCGGCCAGGAAAATACCTGCTCCACAATAATAGAACCGCCAAACAATACCGGTATTTCCATTCCAATGACCGTCACGATCGGAACTAAGGCATTGCGCAGTGCATGTTTATTGATGACAAGAAAATGTCCGATTCCCTTTGCCCGTGCTGTACGCAGATAATCCTGCTGTAAGATTTCAAGCACTGCACTGCGGATATAGCGGATATTTGTTCCTGCCATGGACACCGCAAGGACAATGACCGGCATAACCATATGTGCCGCCACATCTGCTGCACCACCGGACGTGCCAAGCGTTGTCATTCCACCGGAGGGCAGCCAGCCCAATTTGACTGTAAACAGATAGATGAGAAGCATGGCAAGGAAAAATCCCGGAATACTGCTGCCAAGAAATGATAATGTCACTACCGTATAATCACCTTTTGAATACTGATGGATCGCACTGTAAATTCCTGACGGAACAGCAAGCAATATACTGACAAACAGTGATACCCCCATCAAAAGCAATGTTGGTCCCAGATGGCTTGCGATCATATCTGCAACAGGCTGGTAATTTTTAATGGAATATCCCATATTCCCATGCAGAAGCTGTCCCAGCCACACAAAATACTGCACATAAAATGGTTTGTCGAGTCCAAGTGCTATTGCTTTTGCCTGTACTGCAGCTTCCGAAACACGCGGTCCCTGCAGCATTTCAAGCGGACTCCCCGCCATACACATGATCGCATAATCGATCACAGTAATACCGAGCAATACCGGAATCGCGATCAGGATACGTTTGATAATATATTTTGTCATATGATTCCTCATTTCCTGCACTTTTGCATCACTGCTTTTGTGCATCACCGCATTTTACGCTTTTTCTGTCCCCTCATAATAAGGACATGCCACCAGATGATCCGGTTTTCCGGCAATCGGTAAAAGCACCGGCTCACTCAGCCGGCAGTCGTCTCTCGCATACGGACACCTCGGATGAAACCGGCATCCTTTTGGAGGATGCACCGCGGAAGCAACCTCGCCTTTTAAAACTGCAGGCTTTTCTTCCCGGCGTCCCGGATCTGCAACCGGTGCTGCATGTGTCAGCGCTTTTGTATACGGATGTGCAGGATGTAAGAACACTTCACTGGCATCTGCGATCTCAACGATCTTCCCAAGGTACATAACCGCGATCCTGTCACTCACGTAACGGACAGCTCCAAGACCATGCCCCACAAACAGACTTGTCAGTCCCAGTTCATTTTGTAACTCACGGATCAGATTTAATATCTGTGCCTGTATCGACACATCAAGTGCACTGACCGGTTCATCACACACGATGAACTCTGGTTTTAATGACAACGCTTTTGCTATTCCAATACGCTGTCTCTGTCCACCCGAAAATTCATGCGGATATTTTAAAAGTGTGCTCTGGGGCAGTCCGACCATATCTAAAAGCTGTTTTATATCAGTGTCAATTGTTCTCTTATCCGAAATTCCATGATATAACATTGGCTGTGCCAAAATATCATAGATACGTTTCCGGGGATTTAAAGAGGAATAGGAATCCTGAAAGATCATCTGAAGACCGGTTCCTGCCTGTTTTCGTGCTTTTTTTTCATTGTGGGTAAGTGATTTTGCAGCGATTTTTTCTCCATGATAGTAAATCGCTCCGTCCGTCGGTGAAATCAGCCCGACTAAAAGCTGTCCGATCGTGGATTTTCCACATCCGGACTCTCCAACCAGACCAAGTGTCTCGCCCTTTTTTATTGAAAAATCAACACCGTCAACTGCCTGTACCTGACTGACAGTATGGGTAATGATACCACCTTTGATGTCATAATATTTTTTTAATTTTTCTACTCTGATCAGTTCTTTATCCATTCCATTTAACTCCTGCAAGCCTTATGGCAGCGTACAAAATGATCCTTTTCTATCTCCTTCATCTCCTGCTTTTCCACGCAGCCTTCTCCGGCAAATGCACAGCGGTCTGCAAACCGGCACCCTGTGATCTGGTCATAATTTTCCGGTACAATGCCTGAAATTGATGCAAGTGTCCTTCCACTCTCATCATAAATACCCGGAACCGTATCAAGCAGTGCTTTCGTATACGGATGTGCCGGATGATAAAAAAGATCTTTCACTGATGCCATCTCTATAATCTGTCCCGCATACATAACAAGCACACGATCCGCCATCTGCGCCACAAGTCCAATATCATGCGTGATCAGGATCACTGACATCCCAATCTCTTTTTGCAGTTCTTTCATCAGCTCCATGATCTGAGCCTGAATCGTCACATCCAGCGCCGTTGTCGGTTCATCCGCAATGAGAAGTTTTGGATTGCAGCAAAGTGCCATCGCGATCATCACACGCTGACGCATCCCTCCGGATAACATATGCGGATATTTTTTCATTGCTGCACGCGCATCCGGCATCCCGACTTTCTCTAAAATCGTAACAGCCCTCTCTTTTGCTTCTTTTTTTGAAAGATGCAGATGGATGCGTATACTCTCCGTAATCTGACTTCCAATCGTAAACACCGGATTTAACGACGTTAAAGGGTCCTGAAAAACCATCGTCATCTGATTTCCGCGGATCATATCTAACTGCTTTTCATCCATATCCAGCAGATTTTTGTTTGTAAAGAGGACAGAGCCGTCAATAACAGCTCCGCCCTTTCCTAATAATCCCATTATAGACAGTGATGTTACACTCTTGCCACAGCCGGACTCACCAACGATACAAACCGTTTCTCCTTCTGCAACTTCAAAACTGACATGATCCACACTGATCTTTTTTCCAAAATCTCCGGTAAACGCTGTCGTCAGATCATTTACCTGTAATAATTTTGACATTGATTTTCCCGTTCCTTATTTCGTAATTTCCCACTGTTCTACATTATTAAAGAAACCATACACACTTGGTGTGGCATTTACCAGACGTTTGTTAACAGCCGCCTGCGCACTGACAATATAAGCAGAGAACATCGGCACATCTTCCTGCACTTTCTGATCCACTACTGAATAAAGACCTTTGATCTCATCAATATCACTTGTCGTCTGTGTCTTTGCAAGTGCTTCATTTACACTGTCATCTCCGTATCCGGTCCAGCTCTCCTCGCCACCTAAAAGCCATGCTACATCCGGGTATGGATCAACCGGCGCATAAGTATACTGTACCGCCAAAATATCATAATCATTTGTACCTGCTACAGACATCAGGGTTGCAAAATCCACTGTCTGCACTTCCACCTTAATACCAACTGCAGCCCACTGTGCCACAAACACATTTGCTGCATTTACGAATGCGCCGTCTCCGGAATTCACATAAAAACGTAAAGTCTGTGATCCGTCCCATCCGGCCTCTGCTAAAAGTTCTTTCGCTTTCTCCACATCCTGTTCTACCGGAACGATGCCATCGTCATAAAAAGGACTTGCAGAAGAAAGAAATCCGTCTACAACTTCACCTTTTCCTTTTAAAAGCTGCTCTAAAACCATCTTACGGTCAATTGCATATAACATTGCCTGACGCACACGCACATCAGGAACATTCTTTGTCTGGATAAACACGGACTGGTTTGTTACCGGTTCTCCGTATACAACATTCACATTGGAAAGTCCTTCAATGCTGTCATAATCTTCCTGTGGGATAACACTCATTGTCGGCTGTGTAATGTCGATCTCCCCGGACTGTAATCCGGCATAAAGCTGACTGCCGCTTACGATCTTGATATTGAGTTTCGCGATCTTTGGTGCACCTTTCCAGTAATTTTCATTCGCTTTATAAGAAATATAATGATCGACATCAAAATCCGTCACCATATATGGTCCGCTGACCACATCCGGATGATTAAACCAGTCAGCCGTCTTTAATTCTTCCTCACTGTACTGCTCGATCACATGTTTTGGAAGTGTCATCAGATAACGTGCATAGGAATTTTCAAATGTGGTTAATGACATCTCATCTTTTGTAGTAAACTGTACTGTTGCATCATCAATCGCTTTGATACCGTCGATACTCTCCGCTCCCTCTTCCGTAAAACCGTCATCTCCGACACCTTCAAACACATAATACATCATGGAGGTATTTCCAATAACCGGGGAAGTCAGACGAAGTGCTGTATATACCACATCATCCGCAGTGATCTTCTCGCCATCTGACCAGGTTGCTTTCTCATCGATATGCACGATAAAATTTTTATTATCTTCCGTTGTGACAGAATCAGCGATCTCACCTTCAAATTCCAGTTTGGAATTTAATTCCACCAGTGGAAGAAACATCAGGCTGGTCGCATATTTATTGATCTCACCGCCATCCATCAAAAGCGGATTTAATGTTCCAAGTGTATCCGTAACACCAATGTTTACAATATCATCTGAAACTTCTGCCATCTCTGTTGCTGCAGCATTTTCCCCCTGCGGCCAACTGCCTGTATTGCCGCCAGAAGTCCCGCATCCAACAGCAGTAATCCCCATCGCAGCCGTAAGCATAAGCGCCGACAGGACTTTTTTCCATCTTCTTTCTTTTCTCATAATTTCCTCACTTTCTGACAAAAAACTGTATTATGCCCGCTTCTCGCACATAAACCAGTACTTTTTGCGCATTATTACTAGTAATCCACTAGGAATTAGGTAAATTATATTTTTTCTTTTTTAAATTGTCAATCATTTTTTCAGAATATCCAGGTGTCAAAAGGTGATTCACAACTTAGCATCTTTCAGATTGACAAAAAAATTACGGCTGATTATAGTATTCCTTAGAATAAAGAAAAGAGGCAATACACATGAAAAATCTGTTAATCTATCAATCCACTGAATATGACTGTGGTCCGACCACCTTGACAAATGCAATCCGATATCTGTTTGACCGTGAAGAAATTTATCCTGATATTGTCAAATATATTATGCTCTATTGTCTCGATTCTTATAATGAAGCCGGTGAGGTAGGAAAACGCGGTACTTCCGCATCTGCCATGATGTTTTTAAGCAACTGGCTTACCCAGTTTGGACAAGTGAAAAATTTTCCTATTTCCTGCAATTTTCTATCTAAAAAAGATGTCGTATTATCCCAAAACAGTTGTATTATCGGTGCCCTGCAGCAGGGTGGTGCTGTTTTGCTCCGTGTCTACTTAGAAGTACCGCATTATATTCTGCTGACTGGCGTTTCGGACAATGATATTTATGTGTTTGATCCATATTATGAAGAGATAGATGACCCTGAACTCGACAAAGAATTCTTTGAAGATGGCATCACCTTTATCACCGATCAGCCAAAGCGTGCTAACCGCATGATTTCAATCGACAGGCTTTCTAGTACCGGTGTCGGCTTTTATGAAATGGGACCATATGAGGAACGTGAGGCTGTGATCCTGTTCAACACAAATACCAGGAAAACGCCCGAAAACAGTATTGAATACATCATATAATTGTATCTAATATCAAAAGTCCTTTCCGGATCTCATCTTCACACAGTCTTCCATAACCAAGTAAAAGAATCGGTTTGTCCGGTGCAGTTCCGGCAGATCCGATTTTTTCACTTTCTATGGAATACTTGCTGTATTTTGTATTCTCATATCCATTCGAAGCCATTTCCGGAACAACGTATTCACTGATTCCATAGATACGTATTCCCTGCTTTCCTGCAAGGTCACATATCTCCGCTTCTTTTTTTTCTGTACGTATCTGCACCAGAACATGCAGTCCTGCATGATCTCCGTAAACTTTTTCCACCCAGTTTCTCTTTTTTAGTTCCGCAAGGAGGAAATCATGTTTTGCACGGTAAATTCCTCTCATCTTATTCAGATGACGTTCAAAATGTCCCTCTTCAATAAACGCACGCAATACCTCCTGCTGGATTTTAGGAACAGTCGCAGAGTAAAATCCACATTTTTCATGATAATGATTTAACAATTCCGGCGGAAGCACCATATAACTGATTCGAAGTGACGGTGCAATGCTCTTAGAAAAAGTTCCAATATAAATAACCTTATCAAAATGATCCACACTCTGCAGGGACGGGATCGGCTTTCCACGATACCTGTATTCACTGTCGTGATCATCTTCGATCAAATACCTGTTTTCTTTTTCAGAAGCCCATTTCAGCAGCTCCAGTCTCTGCTTTAACGGCATGACCGTTCCAAGCGGAAACTGATGGGAAGGCATAATGTAGACAATATCCGGATCATATTTTCTGACTTTCCAGGGATCTATTCCATCTTCTTCCACGGTAACCAGTGACATCTGGTATCCCATATTTAAAAATGTATGATATGCCTGCAGATAAGTCGGATTCTCCATCAGGACACGCTTATTTCTGCCCAAAATCTGTGTCAGTAAGATCTCAAGATATTCATTTCCGGCTCCGATAATCAACTGATCCGGCTCACAGTTAACCCCTCTCGCCTGATGAAGATAAGCTGCAATCGCCTTTCTGAGTCCATAATCTCCCTGTCCATCTCCGGATAAAAGCAATTCCTCCCGGTCATCTAACAGCACATTTTTATTTAATTTTCTCCACACATTATATGGAAAATGTTCGGTATCGATCGCATATGGTGAGAAGTCAATGATATCTTCCCCCATTTTCTCTTTCTGTCCCTTTTTCCCAAATGGAGCTATATCTTTTGATCCATTTTCTGCATGACCAAATTCATATAATTCCGTAATATCGCATACAAAAAAACCCCTGCAAGGTTCTGCTTTGATGTATCCCTCTGCCAGGAGCTGTTCATATGCCATTTCCACGGTACTTCTGCTTACAGACAAATGTTTTGACAAAAGTCTTGTTGATGGAAGTTTTTCCCCGACGGGAATCTTTCCCGCAATGACATCCCGTTTGATATACTCATATATTTTCTCATAGAGGGGAGCTTTCGCTCCCCCCTGTAGATCAATCATTATTTCAATCATTATAATTTTGCCTATTTGCTTTTTTTGATTTCTGCAACGATCTTTTCTTTTAAATCATATGCGCGGTCTTTCATCTTCTTTGATGCGGAAGGCGCAGCCTGAATCCTTGAAATACACTTAGATGCCACATCATATTTTTTAAAATGATATGCCATTGCTGCAAGAAGATAATCTACGGTACACTGATCCATTCCACACATCGGGAACATCTCTGTAGACATTGCTTTCATAAAGCCTTCATATGCCTGCTGGTAAAATGCTTCTTCCTGCTCTTTTACCTCTTTTTTCTTCCCTAATGTTTCAGGATCAGTTCCTTTTAACTCTTCCCCTTTTCCACGATACAGCCAGGAAAGTTTCAGACAGGTATATGCTTTCTCACTCGTCTTTCCTTTTTTCACGATCGTGTTAAACAGTGCCAGTTTATAACGCTCAATCGCCTGGTCATAGTCTAAAACCATTGGTTCATCAGAACCACTTGGTTTGAAGTTCGCACAAACCTGTTCTTTGACCAGTTTGATCTGTCCTGATGTTACATGCTCAAAATAGCGGTTCATCGCTGTATATCCGCAATACGGGCAGGATGCCACATCATATTTTAATGTATCAATATATTCAAAACGTGGACGCAGATCCAGATCCGGCTCTAATCGTTTGATTCGTCCGTTTTTGATCATTTTGGTCTTAAATACCTTATCACATACAGTACAGCGGATCGCTTTGTCTAACAGAAAACTGTCTTCTGTCGGAGCAGCTTCTGTTTTTCCTCCATTAGCAGATGCTGCCGGCTTTTTCTCTTCTTCAAACAGATCCGTTGTGTTATCCGCTTTGATACCAAATTTTTCCAATCCTGCAAATAAATTCATATGTATTTCATATCCTTTCCTGATACGCCCGTTTCCGGGTGCAAATGCACCATCCCGGTGTAGCTAATGCTTATGCATTAGGTAATTTAAATGAGCTCTTTAATGACACAATTCTGTTAAATACCAGATGATCTGCGGTTGAATCCTTTGCATCCACACAGAAAAATCCCTGTCTTACAAACTGGAAACTGTCATATGCTTTTGCATCTTTTAAGTTTTCCTCAACAACACAGTTTTTCAAAATCGTAAGGGAATTCGGATTCAGATTCAGACTTCCGTCTTCATTATACACGCCTTTTTCCTCATCCACAATATTTTCATAGAGACGGATTTCAGCCGGAACTGCCTGTGCTGCCGATACCCACTGGATCGTTCCTTTTACTTTACGTCCGTCCGGGCTGTTTCCACCTTTTGAAGCCGGATCGTAAGTACAGTGTATCTCAGTTACCACTCCATTTTCATCTTTCACAAAACTGTTGCATGTCACGAAATATGCATTCATCAGGCGCACTTCGTTGCCTGGGAACATACGGAAATATTTCTTTGGCGGCTCCTCCATAAAATCTTCACGGTCAATATAAAGTTCGCGTGAAAATGGAACTTTACGCACACCAAGTTCCTCGTTCTCAAGGTTATTAACTACCTCAAGATACTCTGTCTCTCCCTCCGGGTAGTTATCGATCACCACTTTGACCGGATCTAAGATTGCCATCATACGCGGACGTTTCATCTTTAGATCCTCACGGATGCAGTATTCTAACATTGCATAATCCACGGAACTGTTTGCCTTGGAAATACCGCAGAGTTCTACGAACATTTTTAAAGATTCCGGTGTAAATCCTCTTCTGCGGAGTGCTGCGATCGATACAAGACGCGGATCATCCCAGCCGTCTACGATACCTTCCTCTACAAGACGTTTGATATATCTTTTTCCGGTTACAACATTTGTCAGATATAATTTTGCAAACTCGATCTGTCTTGGAGGCATCTCATCCTTGTCAGGGATCATGTCCTTGCCGACTTCATCAATTACCCAGTTGTAAAGAGGTCTGTGATCCTCAAATTCCAGTGTACAGATAGAATGGGTAATTCCCTCAATCGCATCCTCTAATGGATGTGCAAAATCATACATTGGATAGATGCACCATTTATCTCCGGTTCTGTGATGTGTCATATGTGCCACACGGTAAATAACCGGATCTCTCATATTGATATTTGAAGATGTCATATCGATCCTTGCACGGAGCACTTTCTCTCCGTCAGCAAATTTACCGTTTTTCATATCTTCAAATAAAGCAAGATTCTCTTCCACGCTTCTTGAGCTCGCCGGATCTTCTTTTCCAGGCTCTGTCAGAGTACCACGGTACTCACGGATCTCATCTGCACTCAGATCAGAAACGTATGCTTTTCCTTTTTTGATCAGCTTTACTGCTGCTTCATACATCTGGTCAAAATAATCGGATGCGAAAAACAGTCTGTCCTCCCAGTCTGCACCAAGCCATTTGATATCTTCTTTAATTGCTTCCACGAACTCCGATTTTTCTTTGGTCGGATTCGTATCATCAAATCGTAAATTGAATTTTCCATTATATTTCTGTGCAAGTCCAGAATTTAAAAGTATGGACTTGGCATGTCCGATATGAAGATATCCGTTCGGCTCCGGTGGAAATCTTGTATGGACAGTTTTGCAATGTCCTTCCTCTATATCCTGATCTATAAACTGTTCGATAAAATTCTTTGAGACATTCTCGTTCTCCATGATGTCTGTCCTCCTCATATAACAACTCATGCTATATCATACATGATACACCGTCTGGGTGCAAGTATAATATAGCATGAATTAGCGGTTTTGGGTAAGAAAATATTTTTTTGTTCGATTCGTTCCCCTGATATAAACTTTTCTGTATCATTTATTTATTTTCCAATAACCTTTTCTGTCTGATCCCACTCGTTCTATCACATTTTTTTCCTTCAATGACTTCAACCGCACCGCTATTGTTTTTCTGCTTATCTTTAATTTTTCTGCAAGTTGAGGCATGGTATAATTTGCATTCTCTAATAGCAATGCAAGAATCTCCTGCTCTTTTTCAGTCACCTTTTCAGTCACCTTTTCAGTCACCTTTTCAGTCACCTTTTCAGTCACCTTTTTAACGTTGTCTGGTCCAACTTGCAAATCAGCAACGGATTCCATCGGTATCACTATTTGAAAAATATTGTCTTCCAAAAAAATGGGGGTTCCACCAGAGTATAATTTCGTATATTTATTCGTATTTCTCATCCCAGAGCCCAATTCATCCGCATATCCAATTTCCCGGAACACTTTCGAAATCGGCGGGTTCTTTGGAAATGGCTCAAACTGATTCAATTTCAGTTCTCCATGACCATGTGGAAGATTACTGTTTTTCGTATAGATTCGGTTACTTTCAATCACAAATTGTGCCGTATATGCATTGGAATAATCCCGATGTGCCAGAATATTTGATATAATTTCACGCAAAATCTTATCTCTGGCACTCACGCTCTGATCTCCATCCAACACAAAAGTATCATTCAAATGTTTTTTTCCAAAATCCACCAATCTGCGGTAGCTATCTATTAAATTCGTGATAATAACTTCGCGGTCATCATAGCGGTCCAGATTTTTCACACGATAAATAGCGTCTGTCTTATATTGTGGCAACACAGACATAATCGTATTATCTTTTCCAAATAATAGAATCGCAGCAAGTGTTATTCCTTCCTTTCCCGTATCCGGGTCAGTCAGAATAAGTCCTGTGCTTCTAAGTATTTCTTTCTCATCCATATTTGCCCATGGGTGATTGTCTACTCTTGAAAGTGCCATCTGCTTCGCTCTTCGGATCACGTCAAGATCAAGATACTCCAGTCCAAGTCTTGGATAAACTTTATTCACAAAATAAGTGCTCTGCTTTCTCGCATACATCTTATACACTAATTCTGCATTGTCTGTTATATCAATATCACCTTCATGTGTTCTATCCCAGATTCTTCCATTCAAACGTCTAAGCTGTGTTCCCTCAGGCACCCAGATATAGACAAGTATCTTTCCATCTATCTCAAAAACCTCTGGTGTAAGATACATCGGTGGATTCAGCTTATTTGCATTATTAATAGATGTCGTAAAATCTTTGAGTATCTTATCTACTTTTTGGAAATTAACACCCCGAATCTCTTTTGTCTTATCAACTACACCAAGAACAATATGTCCTCCATTGCGGTTATTAAACGAACAGACCGATTGATACACATCCTTTGTCAGATCATTTTCTGACTGTTTGAATTCCACATCTATTTTTTCGCCGGACTGAATTATCTTTCTCAACTCGTCTGCTGTCATACGCATACCACCTTTCCAAGACAAAATCCATTACACTGACTTTCCTTAAATCATTTAGCTAATAGTATCATAACTTCTCCTAATATATCTGATATCTCTACATAGTCTATATCATTCAATTTCACTATGTTTTTGTTACCATTCTATTATTCATGCTCTTCTACTTTTTCAATAATATACTCTATTTTCTCAATTCTTTCTTCTGCTATCTGTACTCTTTTCTTCTCAACTTCATTTTTATCTGTAATCCTTATAAAATAATACTTTCCTCTTTTTACTGGTTCAAATAATGTTTTATATGTTTCTTTTTGTGTTATAACTATATACTTTACATTCCGTACTTTTTCAGCCTTAATATTTGCCAAAACTTGAAGAATAATGCAACTAATAACTACAAAATAAATATCTCTATCATACTGTTTGTTATATAAATTTTTTAAGATTGCTAAACCTTGCATTGAAATTACAAAGTAAACCACTATTCCAAAAAACATATTGACGACATATTTCTTTTTTTGTTTTTAATTTTACAATTAAACTTATACCAAAACTATATATTAATCCAATGACACTTAAAGAAAAAAAATATTCATTTATTATAATATTAGACCACGTCGATTTTCCAAATGCTACAATTAAAAATATAACCAATACCTGTGCTACAATAGTTCCTACTAATTCGTATTCCATCAAAAAAAATGATACTTCAAAATTATGATATTCATTTATAAAAATTTTTGTTTTCATATATGGAATAAATTTGTAAATAAAAAAACCATAAATTGCAATAGCAATTGGCCAAAACACTTCTAACATTTTCATAATGTTTTCAATTTTCATTATCTTCCCCCACTCGTCAATTATGTTTCCCCTATTCTCGAACACGAACGCACGTTCTATTTATAAAATATCATACTCCAGTTCTCATATCAAGAACATTTTTACATTTTCCATTTAAACATCAGAAACAATGAAATCTTCGTAGAAAGTTACATAAACTACACCGTTATTCACACCAGTCTGCAAAAAAGGGCAAAAATCAGAGCCAGCCTTCCGACTGACTCTGCTCCACTCTAATCATATTATAATTTACTCTGATAATTCTCTAACTGGTGAAAAATACCAACTATATTTACAACATCTATCCTTAATTCTCATTCATCTTCGCAAGTTTCGCTGCCTGGTCTGCTGCGATACATGCGTCAATAATCTCCTGGATATCTCCGTTCATGATCTTATCAAGTTTGTAAAGTGTGAGGTTGATCCTGTGATCTGTCACACGTCCCTGTGGGAAGTTGTAGGTACGGATCTTCTCAGAACGGTCTCCTGTTCCGACCTGGCTCTTACGAAGCTCTGCTTCCGCATCGTGGGCTTTCTGCTGCTCTAAGTCGTATAATTTGGTACGCAGCAGGGCGAAAGCTTTCGCCTTGTTCTGGATCTGTGATTTTTCTGTCTGGCTGTAGATCACGATTCCGGTTGGGATATGTGTCAGACGCACGGCAGAGTCTGTCGTGTTGACACACTGTCCACCGGCACCGGATGCACGGCAGACATCGATACGGATATCTTTGTCATCGATCTGTACATCCACTTCCTCGGCCTCCGGCATCACGGCAACTGTGATGGTGGAAGTATGGATACGTCCACCGGACTCTGTCTCCGGGACACGCTGTACACGGTGTACACCGGACTCATACTTCATAACAGAATAAGCACCCTGACCGCTCAGCATAAAAGTAACGCTCTTCATACCGCCGATGCCGGTTTCATCTGCCTCCATGATCTCCGTCTTCCAGTTTCTGCTCTCCGCATAATGCAGATACATACGATAAATTTCAGCCGCAAATAAAGCAGCCTCGTCACCGCCGGCGCCTGCGCGGATCTCAACGATAACGTTCTTGTCATCGTTCGGGTCTTTCGGGAGTAATAAGATCTTTAACTCTTTTTCTAATTCTTCCACTCTTGCCTTAGAATCGTTTAACTCTTCTTTCGCAAGCTCGCGCATCTCCTCATCAGACTCTTCCTCAAGCAATGCAAGAGAATCTTCAATATTCTGTTTGCACTGTTTGTACTCTTTGTATGCGTTTACGATCGGAGTCAGGTCACTCTGCTCTTTCATCAGTTTACGGAAACGCACCGGATCATTTGCAACATCCGGCTCACTTAACTCACTCATTAATTCTTCAAAACGGATCAGTAAATCCTCTAATTTATCAAACATAAATCCTCCATTCCTGTGTATCAAAGAATACCTTTACACATTCCCTGTTTTCACATACCATCTTTCTAACAAACACACCACATTCCACGCTAAAGCATTCCTGTCACAACACGGTCATTTTGTGCTAAATCTTTGATGACCGCCACATTCTTAAATCCCGCCTCTCTTAAAAGCCCGGATACCGCCTCGCCTTGGTCATAACCGATCTCGAACAGAATGTGCCCTTCCGGTTTTAAATACGATGGACATTTCTCCATGATCTTCCGGTAAAAATATAAACCATCTTCTTTGCCATCCAATGCCTCCATCGGTTCAAAATCCCGTACTTCCGGCATAAGTTTAAGTACTTCTTCTGTTCTTATATAAGGTGGATTTGATACAATCACATCATAAGTTCCTGTCACATTATCAAACAGATCACTGCGTTCAAATGTAACCGAAACCTGATTCAGCTTTGCATTTTCTTTCGCCACAAGAAGCGCCTGTTTGGAAATATCCGTCGCTGTTCCCTCCACCTCCGGTATATTATGCACAATACTGACAATAATACAGCCGGAACCGGTACACATGTCAAGCACATTCATTCCCGGTTTTACAACTTTTAATGCTTCTTCCACTAAAGTTTCCGTATCCTGCCTTGGAATGAGCACATTGGAATTGACTTTAAATTTCAATCCCATAAATTCAGCCTCACCGACAATATACTGTAACGGCACATGTTCTGCGCGTTTTCTCAGTGCGATCTCATATTCACTTAACTGTTCCTCAGCTACCTCGTCCTCCATATGCAGATAATAAAAACTGCGGTCAATCTTGCAGACCATCTCTAACAGCAGCCATGCATCGATTTTAGCATCTGCCACATCTGCCATATTTAAAACTTTCTCACCGAGATTAATTGCTTCCCGATATGTCATGTTCCTTACTGTCCTCTTGCTTTATTTCTTTCACATAAGCCTTCCAGTCAAACACAGCCTCAACAGATGCCATACCCACCTCGATCATGTCATCCTCCGGTTCTTTCGTTGTAATGTGCTGCAACAGAAGTCCCGGTTTGCTGAGCAGATTGACAACTGCATTATCACTGCGTCCTGCCAGTCTTATAAATTCATAAGATACCCCCGCGATCACAGGGATCAGCACAAGACGAAGTACCAGTCTTAATACTCTCGAATCCACATGGATAAACATAAAAAAGAAAATACTGATGATCATAACGATCAACAAAAAACTGGTCCCGCAGCGCTTATGTAATCTGGAACTTTTTCTCACATTCTCAACGGTAAGATCCATTCCATGCTCAATACAGTTAATACACTTATGCTCCGCACCATGATACATATAAACTCTTTTTATGTCAGGCATCAATGAAATTGCTGCCACATACCCGATAAAGATCGCCAGGCGGATAATCCCTTCTAATACAGCAATCAGCATATAGGAATCTGTAAATTTCTGGAAAAACACAGATATATAATACGGAAGGATCATAAAAATCGCAACCGCCAGCACGATGGAAAATGCAACCGTACCACCCATCATCAGGCTATCCTGTCTTTTCTGCTGCTCTTCTGTCAATGCCTTTTTTTCACGTTTTTTTGTTTGCTTCTTTTCATGCTCCGGCTCCTCTTCCTCAAAAAAAGAAGCGGAAAATGTCAATGTTGAAACGCCTAAATACAACGACTCTATAAAACTGAACACACCGCGTAAGATCGGCATGTTTCTGATTTTCTTATTTTTTATTATACCTTTATATTCGGAAATCTTAAGTGTGATTTCCCCATCAGGCTTTCTGACAGCTACGGCGTATTTTTCCTGGTTTTTCATCATTACGCCTTCCATGACTGCCTGCCCGCCAATACCGGAATACCTCATACTAATCCTCTGCTCTAAAAAAAGGTTGAGATTAAATAAACCTCAACCTTATCTTTAACCATGTTCACTTGCGTACTATTTGTTAATGCCGTACTTCTTGTTGAACTTATCGATACGTCCGTCAGTTCTTGCAGATTTCTGCTGTCCTGTGTAGAACGGATGGCATTTGGAACAAATTTCTACGTGGATGTCCTCTTTTGTAGAACCTGTTACGAATGTGTTTCCGCAGTTACATGTAACTGTTGCCTGATAATAATCTGGATGGATTCCTTCTCTCATGATTTTCACCTCTTTATGTTCTTATCGTTATTTAGTTTCGCCTGTTCAATCCTTTTGTACCCGTATGCCCGATCCGCATATGGCACTTACTCCAAAGGAAAGTCCCGATAAACAGCTTTATTATTATATCATGCGATTCTCAAAAAATCAAGATATTTTTAAACAATTCTGTTCTTTTTTACCATATTTATATATTCGCGATTATTTTTAGTGCGTGCAAACATATTCAAAATATTCTCCACGGCATCATCTTTGCGCATTCCATTGATTGCTTTTCGCATGATGTCAACTGCTTCCTGTTCTTCGGAATCAAGCAGCAGATCTTCTCTTCTGGTTCCCGATTTCACGATATCGATTGCCGGAAATACACGCTTTTCCGAAAGTTTTCTGTCGAGCACGAGTTCCATGTTACCGGTTCCCTTAAATTCCTCAAATACAACATCATCCATCTTGCTTCCGGTATCAACCAGCGCTGTCGCAAGGATTGTAAGGCTTCCTCCCTCACGCATATTTCTCGCTGCACCAAAGAATCTTTTTGGCATATGGAGTGCCGCCGGATCAAGACCTCCGGATAAGGTACGTCCACTTGGTGGAACCGTAAGGTTATATGCCCTTGCAAGTCTTGTGATACTGTCAAGAAGGATCATGACATCTTTGCCGTGCTCTACCAGACGTTTTGCACGGCCAAGCACCATCTCCGATACACGTTTGTGATGTTCCGGGAGTTCATCAAAAGTAGAGTAAATTACCTCAACATTATCGCCCGCAATGGCTTCCTTGATATCTGTAACCTCCTCCGGTCTCTCATCGATCAGAAGGATGATCAGGTGCATATTCGGATTTCCTGATGTTACTGATTTGGCGATTTCTTTTAAAAGTGTTGTTTTTCCTGCCTTAGGCTGGGAAACGATCATACCACGCTGTCCCTTACCAATTGGGGAAACAAGATCTACAATACGCATCGCAACACTGCATCCCGGGCGTTCTAAACGTATCCTCTCATTCGGAAAAATCGGTGTCAGATCTTCAAAACTTTTTCTCTTCTGGGCTACACTCGGGTGATAGCCGTTAATTGTAGTCACATATAAAAGTGCCGAAAACTTTTCCTGCTGTGTCTTGATTCTTGTATTACCACAGACAATATCTCCCGTTTTTAAATTAAACTTTCGGATCTGTGATGGTGAAACATACACATCATGCTCACCCGGAAGATAATTCTCACAGCGGATAAATCCGTATCCATCCGGCATAACCTCTAAAATACCATTTGCCATAATTCCACTGTCAAGACTCATCATGGTATCATCTGCCGCTGCAGATGCCGTCTGATTTTCCTGTGTTTCTACCGGCTCTTCTGCCTTTTCTTTTGTCTGACGATCTGCATCTGTTCCGCGTTCCCTTGGTACATATTCCGTCCTTTTTCTGGAATATTCTTTCGGCTGTGCATGATCTTTCGAACGCTCTGTGCCCTCTTTTGCTTTCACACGCTCCCCGCGCTCTTCCTGCGTCTGCATACTCTCCGTCTCTTTTTGTTTGCGTGCATCTTCTTCAAGCATACGATTGACCAAATCGCTCTTCTTCATGGAAGAAATATTCTTCAGTCCCCGTGCCTTTGCCAGATCACGCAAAACGACTAATGATAAACTCTCATATTTTTCTCTCATTCATAAACTCCTTACTTTTTTCACCTGTTGGAATCGTCTGCGGAAATGATGTCTGATGTGACAATTGAATTTTTCGATGTGGCTATTATACTACATCTTTTTCTAAATAGGAAGTCCTAATTCTTGATTTTTCTCCCTAATCGCAAAAAAGCAGATACTACGAAAATGTTCAAATCCCTGTTCCTGCATATAATAATATACACTGTAATAACCGGAAACAGTAAAATCTGCCTTTAATGCCCAGAAACTCATCGATCGATTTCGGCGTGTCTGTAAAACCGGCTTTGTCAAATACCACTTTCTTGTAGATTAATCCATTTACACAGGCAGATGACATCAAAATGAAAGCTGTAAGAAATGCAGCACTGCACCGCAATTTGACTTTATTCCCATTCTGTTTTCTTATTTGTAATCAAATTTCCCGTCGTTCTTTTCTTCTAAGGCTTTGATCATATGATAAGTAAACTCATTATACGGTGTAGGAATGCCTAACTCTCTCCCCATACGAACGACTGCACCGGCAAACATATCTACCTCTGTGTGACGCTTTGCATCAAGATCCTGAAGCGTGGAATATCTAGCGCGGTCCATGACTTTGCTGCCAAAGGTTGAGGATGTATCCGATTTGTCAAAATCAATTCCTTTTGCCTTTGCGATCAGATCCACTTCCTCCCTGAGTCTGTCCCGCAAAAATGCCATATGTTCGCTGTCTTTATAGGCTCCGACGCCACAGCCAACCATAGCCTGCGCCTGATTATTTGGCACATTGAGCCGGAATTTGCTCCAGATTTCCGTAAGGATCACATCAGTTGCCCTGTAATGAAGCCCTGTATCCACAAAAAGATCATTTAATGCTTCAACTCTCTCTGTCCCTCTGCTAAGATCTGCTTCCCCGTAGATAATGCCGATCGTTGTCTCCGGCTCAAATTTTACATGGTTGCCATCTCTCTCCGATGCCACTTTGATCAGTGAATGTACGATTTTATCAGAAGAGATCACCTCTGAGATGATCTCCTCACTGTCCACGCCGTTCATCAAGCTGATAACGGTTGTTTTCTCTCCCACCACCGTCCGGATATCCTTTAATGCCGGGCGGAGTGCATTGTATTTCATTGCTACGATCAAAAGATCTACGCCGTGTGCCTCCTCAGGTGTTTTTATGACTGGATCGTATCTTTTATCATTGATAAAAAATCCTTCTTTTTCATAACGTGCTCTGCGTTCTCCTGACGCAACCACACACAGATCAATATCTTTCTTTTGGGTAAGTCCCCAGATGATGTAGGAACCTACTGCTCCTGCTCCAAGTATTGCAACTGACTGATATTTCATTTTACTCCATTCCTGCGTGTGAAAAATCTTATTTTTCACACTAGCCTGTTTTCATTCTATTTTTTTCTTTTCATTTTGCATGACCGCACGGAAAATACCTGATGCTGCAGCGAAAAGTACCCCTGCCACCGGCCAGATGATCCATGTAAAATCCCAACGCATTGTCCAGAAACTCCATCCCAGATAAATTGCAGTGGCAATACACCAGTACGCTCCGCTAAATGCATCTAACTTCTTTTTCAGTTTCTTTTCTGAAATAGTATAATCTCCCTCCTGCAAAAGAATATCATAACTTCCTTTTATTATACCGACACGGATTATCATATACACGCCACATGCTACCAGAATTAAAAGCAGCGATACAAAGCTGGTACATACAGCATCCGGTGCATCCATACATGCTGCCACCAAAAGCGGGATTGCCGCAACGATGCAGAGCACCACGCCAACGGCGATTCCTCTGGTAAATGTTCCCTCATAATTTTTTAATTTTTCCTTTGCAAGCCCTTCTACCCCATAGGCGGTTTCAAAACATTCGTTTTCCAGAAACTCGAATCTTTTTGTCTGCATACCGCAGAAAATAAATGTAAATACCGCTGCCGCCACAAATCCAAGCAGGCATACCAGTCCAACCGATGCAGCCACACCCTCGGAAATATTTCCAATCTGCGTCTCCGATAATCCTGCCAAAAATATCAGAACTGACGGACTGACGATACAGGCTGCAACTGCGGCCGCGATCTTCGGTGCATTTTTCTTCCGGACATCCATAAAATCATTTGCCTCTTCCATCGAAACCTTTTTTAATGGAAAATCTTTATCGGAAGGTTCCACTCCCTCAATGGGCTGCAGTGACTCACATTCATCCTTTAAAAGATAGTCCGTACTCACCCCAAAAATCTCTGACAGCTGGATCACCCTCTGAAGATCCGGTATTGACTGGGCACTCTCCCATTTTGACACCGCCTGTCTGGAGACGGAAAGTTTCTCTGCCAGTTCTTCCTGCGACCATCCGTTCTTTTTTCGCTCTTCCATAATTTTTTCAGCTAAAATCATAACTCATCCTCTTTTCTTTTTCAATGATGTGATCTTTGTTACGCCTCCATCATACCCATTTTGACCGGTTGCAGGCTACCAAATGTGCCTGTCAATCTGTCAATTGATGGTTGCAATTCCCGCAATTTAGGCATTTTCCTGTATTTTTTGATCCAGGAACTTTTTATCACTCTCACAAACGACCGCCCACTGCAAATTTAGAAAAGCTCTTTGTTGTAAAGTTCACTGTCTGTTTCTTAGAATCATAATAAGATTTTGAAATCTTTTTGACATTTCCTTTTTTGTTGATGGTGTACGCAAAAAGATCTTTCTTTTTTTCTTTCTTAGAAATCTTATAATGGATCTTTACGGTAACCTTTCCCTTTTTCAATTTTCCCAACGTTTTTTTCTTTGCACCTGTAACCGAAATTTCATACATTGGACGTTTTTTGACAATTTTACCTGCCTTTGAAGAAAGAATGCGTTTATCTAATTTCTTAACATGAAAATACACATCTGAATTCATCTGTTTTTTTATTTCTTTTAAGGCATTGCGGTCCATGATAACTGCAACATTTCCAAATTCCAATTGCAGTGCTTTTGCCTCTTTTTTGATAAGGTAATTAATCGTTGATTTATCAAGTTTTAAAACCTGTTTTTTCCCTTTCCTGGATTTACATTTTATTGTGACGGTCTTATTCTTTATTGTTTTATCTGTCTTGCTTTCAAGTTCTGG
Organism: Roseburia sp. OF03-24; assembly: GCF_003463035.1. Lineage (NCBI taxonomy): Bacteria > Bacillati > Bacillota > Clostridia > Lachnospirales > Lachnospiraceae > Roseburia > Roseburia sp. OF03-24. Next base: position 108,160 of record NZ_QSCK01000004.1, read on the forward strand.
CACAGGTGTTACATTTGGAACCACTTCTGTTTCTCCCGGATTCGGCTTCTCTGGTGCCGGTTTTTCTGGTGTTGGTTTCTCCGGTGCCGGTTTCTCCGGGGTCGGTTCTTCTGGTGCCGGTTTCTCCGGTGTTGGTTCTTCTGGTGTCGGTTTTTCCGGGGGAATCAATGTCCCTCCCCCAGTTTGTGACTTCTTTTCTTTCACAGTAACCTGACAGGCAGCTTTACTCCCCGCATAGTTTGCATTACCGTTATATCTGGCAGTAAATAGATACGTCTTTGTCTTGTTCGGAAGTGATACCGTCCACTGATCATTTTCCTTCTTAACCAGTGTAATGCTGGAATCATTGCAAGTAATATCCACCGGTTCATCTGCGCTGATTCCCTGTTTTATAACTTTAAGTGTTACGCTGCCAGCACCCTCTGATCCTGTGGGCGTTGCAAGAAGCTTTAGTTCTGTAACAGCCTTTGTAATTTTCAAAGATGCCTGCCCATAACAGGATTTTGCAGAATCAGAAGATGCTTCAAAATAAATTGTATATTTACCTGCGTCTGTATAAGCCGGAAGTTCTTCTATTGTATAAGGTCCGTCCTCCTTCATACTGTATCGAAGATTCACACCCTCCCCTGGTCTAATGTCAAATGTATGCCTGTTTGAATCATACGGCACTGTAACCGGTCTTGTCGTACACTCTGCTATCTCCTGATCTTCGTCTCCGGAGGAATCATTGTTCTCCTGATAATAATAAACAATGTCCATGCTGTCTTCCGTGATCGTTATCTTATCCTGATCCACACTGTTTCCCACACAGGCATAACCGGATAACTCAGGATTTCTTAAGGTATATGTAGAATTGCGTGGTGCATGGACAATAGATGTTTTTGTAGCAGGAAGATCTGTTTCCGTTCCGTCTTCCATCTTTAACCGGTAATGAATGTTTACGGTACTCCATGCCTGGTCAGCTGTTTTATCTGTAGCTAAGACTTCCTGCGTATCCATGTTCACGATTTTTCCATCCAGTCTGTCACCGTTTGCCAGACCATACACATCATTAAGTACAACGGAAAGAGACTCTCTTGCAGCATCCGGGTCATAGAAATTTGTAAGGGCTTGGATGGTAAATTCTTTTTCTGCACTATATTTTACCGTTATTCCATCTGTGCCGATAATGCGAAAACTCATCTTAAGATGCTGTTCCTTATTCACCATATTTTGTACAACCGTGCGAAATTCCAAATCATGATCATTGGCTTTTGTGATATTAGACTCGGTAATTCTGTATTTTTCACTGTCTCTGTCAAGTGTCGCGGTTTTGTTATGAGGAATAGAAACTTCAGGATCACTGATATAAAGAGCCGCCGGTTTACTGACATAATCCGTGTTATTCAGCTTTCTTGCCAGTTCCATTTTGCAGACCTCACAAAACGGCTGTCCGAGCCACCGCATCATACATTCGCGACTGGGCGCAAATGCGGTATCCGTTCCTGCATTCGTGATTCCGATCCCGCGAAATCCTAACATTTTGCTCCATTTGATTTTCTCCGGATCAGTAGTGTCGGACATATTTGGTTTGTTGGTATATCTCTCATATTCATCGCCGAGTCCGCCTATACTATGGGCAGTCTCGTGAGCCATAACCATTCCATCACTATTATCCTCAGAATTTGTAGAAAAAGAAAATAATGGATTTACTGATGCACCATAGCTTCCTGTATCATTACAAAGTATATGAATCGTTCCAACATTTGCGCCTTCATCCAGATAATTTTCTTCCAGTTCTGTCCTTAACGCTTTGGCTCTTTCATCTCCGCCATTGGTAAATCCGGCTGCCTTTCCATATACTTTGACATGAAAATATGTATCCGGACTCTTACCGCCATACACTCCAATGCCTGCCTCGTTAGAAACTGCCTGCACAGCGTAAATATTAATACGGTCAGAATATTCCCTATATGGTGACCATGTCAGCATTCCACGCGCCTTTTGGGTGGCATCTTCCAAAAACTGATCCTGCTGACTGGCGGTATAGCCATCTCCCATGATCACGATCACAAAGTTTTCTTTATCATCACCAGTCTTATGAATTACCTGAACCGGAAATGTGGTTTTGGATTTTTCTGTATTTTTTGCCATTGCTGTTTGTGGCAAAAGCAACAATAATAATAACATCATATAGATACATACTGCTTGTATTCGTTTTGTTTTTCTTTTCATGTACTTCACCTTTTGTTGAATAAGTTTTCTCTTTGCTATCAGATTTTTTACGCAGTTTCCTCGGAATTGCGCTTGATGCTGTCCACAATGCTCATAATCTTTCTTGCCGAATCCATATCATCTTTAAACAAAGCTGTGATACTACCCGCCGACCGGAACGGTTCGTCCATCAGTACCCTGTTGTCATCAATATTTCCATTTGCAACAATATAGTCAACGATCAGCCTTACAAACCGGATCTGATTTACATTTAAACGCTCTTCTGTCAGGAATTCACTAAATGCTTCATTGACTGCTTCCCTGTCAACTCCTACAATCTGCCGTACCAGACGTCCAACTGGTGTATCTCCATACTCTTTTTCATAATCTGCTTTTGTTCCCAGTTCTTTCCAGAGAATTTCTTCTAACTCTTTTAAATCAGCCTCTGTAAGTCTTTTATTATGTCTCAGTTTAAATACTGAAATTTTACCCTTGTGATCCCGAAGGTAAAACTCCACTTTTTTCCGGTAATTTTTCAGATCCACGCTTGCATAGATAGGTTCTCCTTCGTTCCTATCTGTAATCTCATCCGTAAAATCGGTATAATAAATTCTTCTTCCTGCATGTTCCAGATATTGAAGCAGATCACGCAAAGCCTCCCTCACTTTGTCTAATTCCACAACCGTTACATCATCCCAGAAATTTGTCTCCTGAACTTTTTCAATCATTTCTTTTTTTGCTGCGACCTGTGGAAGCCGATATACTTTCGAGAGCTGTTCGGCTGTTGTCATCACAATTTGAATTGGTTTCTGGACGCTTTTGCTCTGTAATAATCCCAGATCAATGCTGTAAATCAGATAATCAAATCTCCGGGCAAGTTCATTTTCTTTTTTGGGTTTCATTAACGGTGCGATATGTTCTTTAATCTCGGATATTTCAATCGTCTCTAACTGATTCCAGCTTGACAGCTTCCGAAACATCTCTACATATCTGAGATGCCTTTTTACCACAAAGCTGTCATCATTTAATTCTATCACTGCCTGATTCAGCCCCATTACCAGCTCTTTTCGGTACACTGCATAATCCGCATCCATGACATACTGTGATGCCTGCAGTTCCCTGCATATCTGTGCCTTTGCATTATATATTTTTTCACAAAGTGATTCCTGAATTCCATTCTCAGAACCATTTTTATTCACCCGAAAGTATTCAAAATTATTACAGAAGTCGAAAATCAGAAAACGCTCTTTATCAATTCCCTCGCCCAGCAGATCTTTGCATAAACGCGTTCCTCTTCCTATCATCTGCCAGAACTTTGCATAACTGCGCACCTTTTTAAAAAATACAAGGTTTAAAATCTCCGGAGCATCAATTCCCGTATCCAGCATATCCACAGATACTGCAATCTGCGGCATTCGTTCTTTTGTGCCAAAATCATCAATCAGTGTATCTGCATATTTGATGCTATAATCGACCTGTTTGATAAAATCTCCACAATATTCCGGAAATAACGTGTTAAAACGCTCCACAATCTTTTTCGCATGAGGAGTGTTTTTTGCAAAAATAATCGTTTTTCCAATTTTATCCCCACCTTCGATCTTTAAGCCTTTCTCCATCAGCTCTTTTAATACCAAATCAATCGTGTCGTCATTAAAGAGCCATGTATTAACTGCGGTATTGGAAATATCCTCCTCCACCGTCTCGTCATCTTTGAAAGTTTCCTCAAACTTCTCCTTCTCTTCCTCAGATAACTCATTATAATGGATTCCTTCTTCCATGATCTTCGTTTTGTATTCCAGTGTCGAGTAAGTGACCAGATATCCCTCTTCTACCGCCTTTTCTAATTCATAAGCAAATGTCGGAACGCCGCGTTCAAGATCAAATACCCCGTATGTATTTTTATCAATTTCATTTTTCGGCGTTGCTGTCATGCCAAGAAGCATTGCATCAAAATATTCAAAAATTTCCTGGTACTTTTTGTAAATACTGCGGTGCACCTCGTCACAGATGATCAGGTCAAAATATCCCGGTGTAAACAGACGATCTCCATATTTATTTTTCGTCTCATCAATTGCATTCATCATAGTAGGATAAGTGGAAAAAATCATGCGGCAGGCTTCCGGATCATCTTTTCCTTCTACCAGGTTACAGCAGGATAAATCATCCAGTAAATTTGTATAACTGTTTTTCGCCTGCTTTACCAACGCCGTCCGGTCTGCAAGAAACAAAATATTTTTTACATAATTATGTTTCCGCAGCACATCCACAATGCTGATGCTGACTCTGGTTTTTCCCGAACCGGTAGCCTGCACGATCAGCATCTTCCGATGCTTTTTTGCAATTGCATCACAGACTGCTGTTACCGCTTCTTTCTGATAAGGACGGTTTGTAATATCATCCCGAATTTCAATGTTTTCTAACGGAGTTCTTAACTTTCTTCTGTCTATCTCAATCTGTAATTCTTCCTGCGTAAAGAAACCGGACACCTCACGCCTTGGATATCCCTCATTATCATTTGTATAAAAAATTTCGAATCCATTTGTGGTAAAAATCAGTGGACGCTGCTTATACTGATTCTGCAGACAGTCCGCATATAATTTTGCCTGCTGGCTTCCAACGATTGGATCTGCCGATGCTTTTTTTGCCTCTACCACTGCCAACGGCAAATGGTCTTTTCCCCATAAAACATAATCCACAAAGCCATTTCCTGAGGCATTGGGCATACCGGTAACCGGTTCCTCCTCCGTACAATTCCGTCCCATAATCCATCCTGCTCTCTGTAATTCCACATCGATATATCTCTTTCGCGTCTCTGCCTCGCTGATCTCATCTACATGGAACTCTCTGGTCTGGCTGTGAAGTGTACGCTGTGCCTGCATCTGTTTTCGCAGCTGCTCATTTTCCCTGCAAATTTCTTCTAATTTTTTATCTTTGCTGGACAGACTCTCATATAAACGTCTTAACTCCTCCGCTTTTACCCTTTTTTCATCCCCGGATGGCAGTATAGACTCATCAAAAAAACGTTCCGTATATTCTTTCGAATAGGAATAATCAATCCAGTCACAAAATTCAAACAGATCACGCAGGGCTATGACTGCCTCATCTCTTTTGATATTACTGTTCGTATGGACTGCGACATTTCCAAGATGGATCGTATATTTCAGCATCGGAAACAGTCTTGGTTCAATGATGCTGCGAAATGTAGGCTCATGGATCAGACTCGACACATTATCCCGATACGGAAGTGTCAGTTCCGCATCATAGGAAAACACAAATCGAACCGCGAGTTCTAACGCTCTTCTGGAGAGAATCGCACATGTCGCAGGCGATATGCTGATGCTCTTTTCTGCCTCTATCGCCTGTTTTGCAAAATCGGAATACTCTTCTTTTTCTAAAAGATAATCAAAATTAGTTTCCATGGCTGATGCTCCTTTTTCTTGTGTGGATAGTGATTAAGTCCTTTTTCGTTTATTTATTGTTGGATGATGATGTTAGTATTACAATTTTAATATCAAGCAGCGAGAGTGGTTTGTGGGGAGGTTGCAAGTTTCAATTTGTTGACTTGTTTGCAAAAATCCACAAACTGTTGCTGAAGTTCAATTGGGGGCACAATCAATACCAAATCCTCAATCTGTTGCTTTGTAATAGCTTCTCTTGTAGCTCCGCCGCTTGTAGCAATACTCCATAGTAATCTCTGGTAACTATCTTCTGTAAACATGCTGCAAAGGAATTCTGGTAATAGTCTATCCTTGCATCTTACAATTGCCACATGCTGATTTACTCTTGCTGGAATCAGCTCCTTTGGAACCGCGCAACATCTTGCAACCGAAGCTCCTGTAATGTTAAGAAGAACATCATTTTCTTCTATTGTTACATTAGATAACTTATCTGCCTGCTCATCAGTAATATAAGCTAAATCCTTATATTCAAACCGATTATTATATACATTCATACTACGAATGAGTGATATTCCTTCTGTTCCATAACTTTCTCTTCCACCTTTTGGAGTAGCTCCAGAACCAATCTTTGATGTCAAGTTTTTACAAGTATCTATATTCCATCCTTTTGTGTTCTGAACAGGGTCACCAAACATCTCGACAAATCGGGCTTGGATGAGGTTGTCTAACGAAGTTAATTCCATATTTCTCTTTACAATAATATCTGCAACCTTATCAAATAGCTCTGCTAACTCTATTTGCTTATCTTTGTTAGGTAAAGGAATAGAAATCTCATTAATATCTTTAAGAGACAGATTTAACTGAGCCACACCTTGTTTTTTTCTTTCGAACTGTTCAATAACTATCGGAGAAGTGAGTATAAGCTTAATATATGGCAAATACACTTGTTCATCCGAAATTCGAATAATGGCTAACGCCTGATTAGTATTTGCAGGAATCATCTCTTCTGTAACAATTGCAACTCTACCAATAGCTCCAGCAATTGAAAACAATACATCTCCCGCTTTTAACTGCGACCTTTTGAGTTTTTTATGGCATTCCTCTGAAATATGAGTTACTTTACTTTCCAAAAAAGCACCATTCTCATCAAAACATTCTATCTTTAAAAAGTTTACACCTTCATCTTTGAATTCATAACCAAGCGTTGTTGGTGTTGTACCTTTTGTAATCAAATCAGCTATTTCAGATAACTGAATACGTTTAATTTCTTCCATCTACATCATCCCCTATGGGCTGCTCGCAGCCCTGCAAATCCGAATTTATGGGATCAGATTGTGAGATAAAATACCTTATTTACTCCCTTAAAAACCGCCATTCTGATATGCTCTGGCAATAATATAGGATGGCTCGTAATATGCGCTACAATTATAATTATCTATTATATCACAAATATCATTATTATAAACCCTGCATATTCCATCAACATAATTTTCATTCCAAAGAGCCGTATCGACAATCAAACGCTGATATACTTTTCCCATCTGCATTGCCGATGGGATCTGTCTCACTAATTCTTTATTCACATCCGCAATATCAAAATCGCCTTTTTTTAACTGATAAGCTGCAATCCAGTCATCCTCTACATCTTTTGGATTTTCTGCATGAAGTACATTTGCCACACTAATCAAGTGGTATAATTCATCTTTTCCGATCCTATTTACAACATAACGGTTCTTTTGATGAATTTTTCTTGCCACCCGTTCAATCATATAACATATAAAATATAAATCATTCTTTTGAATTTCTTCATCTGGAAAATACTTATTTGTCATACATTTTCGCTCCCTTCAAACTGCAGCATTCTTAGCGATTGCTCTGTGCAAAATACAATTTGATGCGTCGGATATTTAAATTTTACCAATTCCCAAAAAGCAGATTTTTTTATATTTCCTGCCATATAGTCTTCTACATAATCCCATATCTGGTCATCAGCCATCGGTCCTTCCACAATATCATAATTATGCTCAATTCCTCTTCTACAATCCACAACAAATTGAAGCCACTCTTCCGTCATTTCCGAAAAAATTTTTGCTTCCTGAGATGATATATCCGAATATGAATATATATTTACAATAGATTCTCCACGTTTTGTTAATGCCCATCTTTTTGCCTGTTTCTTTATATTGGTACAATAAAATCCATATCCAAAATCTTTATAATGTCCATTAATCATAATTTTAGGTTCTGGAACCACAACATTGCTGCCATGATATACAATTACTTTGTCCATTTATTTTCCCCCGTTACCATCATATGTATATGTCTATGCAATATACTTCCGATGTGCTGTTTTTACATTATTCTGATTTACGATTGCATACTGCATCGTCGTGTCTATCTGAGAATGTCCCAAAATTTTCTGTACCTGTTCAATCGGCATTCCCTTATCAATCGCCCTCGTTGCCATCGTTCGTCGGAACTTATGCGGATGTATTCTCTCCATGCTGATTTTTCTGCCAAGCTCACGCACCCGTATTTCCACGCCGCTGATTTTTAATCTATCATACGGAGCATCTAAAGTTGTAAATAATGCCGGATTATCGTCATGGCGGCTATTGATATAATTTTGCAGATGCAGTTTTGCTTTTGCATCAAAATAAACTCTGCGCTCCTTATCTCCTTTTCCGTAAACGATACATTCTCTTTCTTCAAAATCAATATCTGAGATATTCAATCTTACCAGCTCTCCGACACGAATTCCGGTTGAATACAGAAGATCAATCATCGCTAAATCCCTCGCACATTCGCAGTTATCACGGAGTTTTTCAATCATTTCATCAGAAATTGTCTCTTTCACAGACTGTTTTGTTTTAATTTTATGTATTCGTCTCATAGGGCTTTTTAAAATATAATCCTCTTCCTCTAACCATGAAAAAAAGCTAGATATATTTCTACGCACATTATCAACCGTAACCTTACTGCAATTATTACGCTGCTGGTAATTTGCCAGATAACTTCGGATCTCATCGGTTGTCATTTTTCGAACCGGAACATCTAAAGTTGCAAGCAAATGTTCCACTGTCATTTTATAATATTGCAGCGTCCGCTCTGAACATCCTTCGATCTGCTTTGCATCTATAAACATTTTTAAATATGTTTCATTGGATGTCTGCTCTCTCTGCGGTGTTTCACTGGATAAGTTTTTAAGTAATACTTCCTGCAATTTTTTCATTTGCGCAATACTTAAAAAATCTGCCATTTCATTTAATATGCATACTAATTTTTCATCCATGTTGGTACTCTTTTCCTTTCGTACCAACATCCTGCGCCAACATCACTGTCAAAATTTAATTTATTATTTACGTTTTTCAGACTTATAAAACAAACCTATGCAATTTAAGAAATTACACAGGTTCTTTTCTACTGTAAACCAACTAATTTTTTTATTGTTTCCTCACTCCAATTATTATTTTCCCATATAAAATACTCTGTTTTTCTTTTTTTAAAAATCCTATACGGGACAGATGTATTATCATAAATATGCATTATATCTGCAACTTGAACTAATTCTGGAATAAGTTTTAACGCTTTCGAGTATCTGAAGCGAATTTTATCTTCCGGTACCCCATGTCCACCTAACGCCTTTCTAGACTCCACACGTAATATATTAACATTTACATCAGCAGTCAACACGTATATACATCGAATAAAATACCCTTTCTCTTTCGCTTTTTTCAATAATTCCAGATTTCTGTCCGTTGACATAACTGTTTCAAAAGTAAAGCTATTATGATTAACAATCGCCTGTTCTCTCGTCTTTTCAGCCAATTGCACTGCTTCAAGATCAGAACAATAGTTTGTTCTTTTTATATCATCTGCATTAATATACGGTTCAATAACTTTTACAATCTTTGTAATAGTTGATTTTCCGCTACCATTAGGTCCTGCAAATACAATTATTTCTGGAAACTTTTCCCTATACTGAGGCATATTTTCTCCTTCCATCCGGATACTCTAAAAAAGCCGTCTTTTTTTCAACATCATAGCCTGCAATTGGAACACCTTTTATTTTTTTTATCTCATTATCAATCCGAATAGCCTCTTTAAAACGCTCTGTTAATTCATCATCTGAAATTCCACACATAGAATCCAATTCATTCATTTCTAACATCTTAACTGTCTCCTTCCTTCTGTCTATTCATTATATGAAAGACATTGTTTTTCTGACATATCTCATAAAAAACTGTTTTATATCGTCTGATACCTGCTTTGATACCACTAGTTTCTTTCTATATTTGCAGACAAAAATAATATGATGCTATCATAAATTCTTGTGTCTGTTTCTTGATTTCCATGTTCCTATAATGCATAGTATAACATTATCCTCTACTTTTAGCTACCTTAACTAAGGCACGTATTTCTGACAGCGTGCAAACGAAACTATTATTTATCAAATTAAAGAATTGTATTTTCTATATAACACTCCAGTAAATAAGATGGATTTTCGTAATAAAGACTACTGTTATAATCATCAATTTTCGGACTTAGAAACGAATTATATACTTTTATCAATGCATCCATTATATCTATTTGTTTTTCCTGTGCCACCTGTTTGATCAAACGTTTATATACTTTTGCAATATCCCAATGTGAGGGAATCACGTATCTGCAATCTGCTACATTATCAAAGGTTCCATTCGGGATCTTCGCTTCTTCCACAAAATCTTCACATACCCTGTCAATATTGTCACAATGATAAATATCTGCCAGCTCATAGATTTTCTGCAGCCGTTCTTTGCCAAGCCAGTTTACAATATCAGCCCTCTTGTTTTTTGTTTTTCTTGCAATATAATCAATCAGACCACATACAAAAAATAAATCATTGTCCTTTTGATCTTCGCGCCCTTCTCCGATCATTACAATGTTACCTCCTCGTAACCTCTATATTCCAGACATTTTAATGCCTCTTTCGTACAAAACGTGATTTGATGCGTTGGATATTTGAATTTTGCCAATACCCAGAATTGTTCTCTTGTAATCGTGCCATCCATATAGTCGGAAATATAGTTATAAATCTGGTCATCTGCCATTGCACCGATCACTATATCGTAATCGTGTACTTTCCCACTTCTGCACGAAATAATAAAATCCAGCCATTCATCCGTCATCTCACGAAATTCTTTGATGTTTAAATCCTGATTTAAACGCACATCATAAATCGACACAATTTTCGTATCATAACGTCTTGCCCACCTCTGCGCCTGCTCTTTTATGATCGTACAATAAAAACCAATGCCAAAGTCTTTTGTATTGCGTCCTATGCGGATTTCCGGGGTTTCAACAGGTGTATAACCACCATGATAAACTGTCATTTTCGCCATAGTATCTCTCCCCCTCTATCCAAAATATTTCTGCATCAGACTGTCAAATAATGTTTGGGTTTCATCAAGAGATTTTTGGACTTCAACTTTCAAATATGTAAACTGCTCTATGACATCTAATGGATTTGTAATTCCTCCTGTCCAGAATGTTTCCCATATCCTGTCAACTTTATTTCGTAATTCTCCGGTAATCATGTGTTTCCTCCATCTTTATTCTGGCAGTATAACTTTCACTTCTACTCTGCCTCATACTTTTCTGCCACTGGCTTTGCCTCCACCGTATGTGTTGCCTCATAGAGTGACGCCGTCGGTGCGACCGGGCTCATGAGCACTTTTCCGGTTCCGCGGTACACATTGACGAGTCCTTCGCCGCTGACTGCCGAACCCACAAGCGTTTTCGTCGATCTCTCCACAGTAAATTCCAGACCAGAGGACCAGCAGACTGCAAGATTTCCGTCAATTTTTAATTCATCATTGTCAAGTTCCACCTCAATCAGTTCTTCATACGGCACGTTACTCTCCAATGCTGCGACACCTTCCCCGACCAGACTTAAGTTGAAAAATCCTTCTTTGCCAAGCACGGTCGATGAGATTGTTTTCCGCGCCGTCAGCTTATTTTTTACGGTTCCGGAACAGGCATAAAATATGCCATCCTCGATCGTCATGCCCTTTTCACCCCAGGATCCGACATCCACTAAGATCAGATATTTATAGGTAGGTTCTAACACCAGAATGCCGTTGCCGACGTATTCCGGTTTGACTGCTGTCTCCTTTGTGATCGCACCTTTGACCATCTTGCCGACAAAATCACCGACTCCCTTGATCCCTGTGGTTGCTTTCACATGACCTGCCATCCACTGCATGCTGCCCGCCTGGATAATGGCAGACTCTTTTCCGTTTAGTTCAATAACGATCTGGCGTCTGCGGACACCCATTTTACTCATAAAGTACTCATTTCTCGCATTTTCCGGCGCAACGGAGGCGTCTGACTGATACTCTAATACATGAAAATTTCCAAGACTGCTCACATATTTTCTTGCGTTGTTTTCTAAATTTTTTATATTCATTTAAACTCCCTTTCCTGCGCTGTTTTCTAATGAAAACAAGGTTTGCACACTGATCTTCTATTCTTTCTTATCCACTCCATTATAAAACAACCTGCTTTTCTGATTCAATCAATATCCGTATCATGTTTAAATCTTCAGTTATAAAGTCGTTACTGTTCACTCGTACCTCGTTCCAGTAACGGATTTTGCCGATGCTTCGCATTCCAAATCGGCAAAATCTGCTGCCACCACTGTATCATACGGCATTTTCAGTTCAGAAAATGCCTGCCTGTGAACAGTAGCGTAAAGTCAATGTTCTCTGGTAGATCTCAACCAATTTTTCACGGTTCTTTTCGCTGATAAAATAATAATCGCTCTGACTCCCCTCTGCCATGATATAAGGTCCAAAAGTCCGTATCCCACAAAACAACACAGTTCCTTTCGATGCTACGGCAAGCCCGTATCCCTTTTCCGATATCACAAGCGGCATTCTTAACTTTTTCCCACCATGGGAAATATATTTTGCTTTTGCTGTCACATCCATAAAATCAGCGGCAAGCAGTCCCTTTGCTTTCAAATGTTCGGACTTTTCCCATTCAAAAAATGTCCAGTTACATCCGCCTTCCTGAAACCTCGGTTCCTCCGCTTTTTCCGTAAGCAGTAACTGCTTTTTCTCATTGTAAAAGCAGACCGCACCATTATTTTTTGCAATGCGCACGGTAACTTTTTCCGTTGCAATTTCTACCAGCATTTTGGATTCTTTTGCACTCCATGTAAATGCTGTATCCGCCTTTCCTTTCCATGCGGTATCGCCAATTTTTTCCGTGACACCCTTCACGAAACTGACCCGGATCACCTCCGGTGTAATCGGCGTGATGCGTAAAAGTCCGTACATGCTGGAAAGTTCCACATAGCTTTTCGTCTTTTTGATCCATTTGATGGCAAAATTGTTTCGGGAGTGACCTTTGACACGGAGGATCGCATTGTCCGGGATCGCGCCAAATTCATAGGGAGAGATAATGATTTTCTCCGTATGGTTTCCTTCGTTTTTTCCAGAGCTGTCTGCTGCTTTTCTGACTGGCGCTGCCACAGCTCTCTTATAGGCAGATGCCATTTTCTGCCCTGTCAATATTTTTCCTCTTGCCTCAGCCTCATTTTCTTTCCCCTGCGTTTTAATGACAATGCGCTTCGGGCCGATATACTCGCGCTCTGCCATATCCTTTGCGCCCTCGATCCTGCGCTGCTGTTCGATCTCTTTTTCCGTGTGCTGCACCCGTTCAAATTCCGCTGCTTTTGTCAAGGTTTCTGCCGCAAACTCTTTCATATGTTTTCCTTCCGGGACTTTGTCGGCAAGGATCCCGGTCAGTTTTCCACGGTACAAAACCACAAGTTCATGCAGTGCGCGGGTCGCAGCCACATACAGAAGTTTGACATGCCCGTTATCCGACGGGTATTTTTCCTGCGTCGGATCAAACAGCAGCACAGCATCAAATTCAAGTCCTTTCGTGTAGGAGACAGGAAGCACCATGACGCCATCCCCGAACTCGGCTTTTTCCAGATCTGTTTCTACAATTTTTACATATTTCTTTAGTTCTTCCGCAACCTGTGCCGCTTCCGCCTCATCACGACAGATCACAGCGATCGTCTCATAACCGTCCTGCTGCCATTTTTTGATCGTGGTGACGGTATCTGCCAGCAATTTATTTTCATCCGGACATGCCACCGTCTGCACCGGATTTCCGTGACGGATAATCGGCTCTACCGGATAAATGGAAAAATCTCCATGGCGCAGGATCTCGTTTGCATACTCTGAAATCTCCACCGTGTTGCGGTAACTTTTCCTAAGAAGTCCAAACGCATCGAAGATCCCGGTCAAAATCAGTTTTTTCAACTCTTCCCAGTCGTTTAAACCATACTCAAAATGAATATTCTGGGATGTATCACCCATGATCGTGTAAGTACAGCCATACAGACAGTAATGCAGGCATCTGTATGACATCATGCCAAAGTCCTGCGCCTCATCAATCACTACATGGCTCGCCTCACGCACCGGATCCGTCTCTTTGATCCTCTTGTAAATATATGCAAGCGCCGCAAGATCATAGACATCAAACGAGTTTTCCGGCACATCGACTTCTTTTCCTGCCTCCTGCTGCGCAAGTAAAAATTCTCTGTAAAAAGTAAATACAGATTCTCTCCATTTTCCATCCCCAAAATAAGACGCGTATTTTTTGTCTAAAATCTTTTTCTCTTTTGGCGGAAAAGTCACGGACTTCCCGGAAACCTCATTTTCATATTTTGCATACAAAATCTCATTTAACATGAGTATCTTGCTCTGCATGGAAACTTTCGGATTATTTTTTAAATAACGTCCGATCTGCTTCTTTGATAACAGGAGATTTCCAGTCTTTTCCATATAAATGTCTTCTTTTGCGATCGACTGATTCTCATAGTTCTGGCAGAATTTTTCTAAATCCAGAAACCACGCCGTGCCGCCCTTGATGCTGTTTTTTGCATCTGTCTTGTTGATATTGTGGTAAGAAAACCGCGTCTCGTCCCAATCCTCATACAAAAGGCGGATGAAAAGCTGCTCCATCGTCATCTGACGGATTCCATACACATCAAGTTCCGGCAGAACACTTGTAATATAATTCAAAAGGATCCGGTTGCTTCCTATAATATAAAAGTCCTCCGGGCGGAAATCATCTTTATAATTATATAGAATATAGGAAATACGGTGCATCGCCACTGTCGTTTTTCCGGAACCGGCGACACCCTGCACAATGATGTTCGTTTTCGGCGAACGGCGGATAATGAGGTTCTGCTCTTTCTGGATCGTCGCAATGATCTCGCCCAAAACTGCCTTTTTATTTTGGGCAAGGTATTTTGTCAGCAGTTCATCGTTGGCGACCACATCCGAATCAAAGAAATCTTTTAACCGGTCATTTTCAATCTCGTAAGTGCGCTTGCATTTCAGATCAATCTCAAATGTCCCCTCAGAGCTCACGGTATACTGGCATGTTCCCATCCTGCTCTCATAGTATACTGATGCAATCGGTGCCCGCCAGTCGAGCACGACCGGATCAGAGCTGCTGTCCGTGATGCCGACTCTTCCAATATAATAAGCCTCATCCGCTTTCGCCTTTGGATCCCTGAAATCAATACGCCCAAAATACGGCTTCTTACGCGCCTTTTCATAGCGCACCAGTTCCCGTTCATCCTCCTTTAACCGCGCGGTTGCATTGTTCCAGAGTGCCAGTCCTTCCTTATCCTTTGCATCGTAGACTTCGAGGAGATCGGCAAGATCTTCATTGATCTTCCGGATATCTTCTTTCGCATGATCTAAATTATCCTGCGCAATCTCTATGATTTTACTGAGCTGATGCTCCTCGTCTTCCTTGGTCAGACCAGGGAATTTCTTAAACAGCTTTATGATCTCATCTAACGAATCCACCCTCGCTGCCAGCTTCCCACGCAATGCCTCATCCGGTTCGGTCTGATCCGGCACCATCACAACATTACAGCCTGCACCATAAGCACTGCATACACCGTTTGGGGAATCCTCAACTGCGATACATTCCTCCGGCAAAAGCGCAAGCTGTCTGCATGCATACTGATAGATATCCGGTGAAGGCTTTCCATGTTCCACCATCGTTGCACAGATGATCTGATCAAAATAACCGTAAAGACCAAGCTGCTTTAAATACTGTTCTGTACGCACCTGATCTGTCGCCGTCGCGATTGCACGGCGAATACCCTGTGCCTTTAAATAATCAAGAAGTTCGATTGCACCTTTTTTGATCTCAATTCCATTTTTTTTCAAACACTCTCCCATGATCTGCTTGCGATAATTTCGTATCGCCGTATAATCCAGATCCGGATCACGAAACATTTCTTTTAAATGCTGTGGTGCATATGGCTGCCCAAGTGACCGCATGGTAAGTGCCTGTTCATCCGTCATTTCATACCCAAAATGCGCCAATGCCTTTGGCCAGAACATGCGGTAATATTTTTCCGTGTCGATCAGTGTGCCGTCCATATCAAAAATTACGGCTTTTATCTTTTTTATATTCATGTTTTTCCTCTTCTATCCCGAACCATTACCTCAATTATACAACAACCGGCTGCATAAATCCCTGCCAGAACGATTGTCGTGAATTAGAATATTTTAACACATTTATTTTCACACGACAACGCTATTTCGAATGGCTGATACATTCTGCTGGATTGCAGAGCCAAAATCTTTTGAAAATGATTCTTTTCGCATACGAAACTGTCACAGAGGAAGCAAAAGACTATGCATCTTTATGACCTGCATACAAGACAAACTATATTTCAGACGTTCCATCGTGGCTCTTTTGCATACCCCATAAACAGATCAAAGATCGCACGGTAGCCTTCTTCCTTGATATGCATTCCCTCAATCGTATACTCTGCTTTGAGATTTCCATCCCGGTCTTTTAACGGATCATTGATATCTATATATTTTGCATGATGTCTTTCCGCAAGCTCCTGCACTGCCTTATTTGCCATCGCAATTTTCCCGTTCGTGCGGACACGCAGACATGGTTTCATCTCCTCGGCTGCTGCTTCATAATTAATCGGATAATATGCCATCATATAGATTTCAATATCAGGCAGTTTGTTTTCTACAATGGAAAGTATCCTGTCATAGTTTGCGATCATCCGGTCGATGGATATCGCAGGATCACTCAGATCATTTGTCCCGATATTGATAAAAAGGCGGGACGGCTTTAGATCCAGGATGCAGACATCTACATTTTCAAGCAGCTCGTCTGTGATAAAACCGCCGATTCCACGGTTATAGACCGTGATATCCAGATGGTCTTCGTCAATAAATTTTTCGACCGGAAACATCTCCATCAGTGAGGAACCTGCGCATACAATTTTCCCCGGTACCACTTCCTGATTCAATTTACTGTAACGTGCAATTTTTTCTTCTTTCGTCATGTTAATCCTCCTCAAATTCCATTTCCTTAATAAATGCTTCCACTTCTGCCGGCAAATGTTCCTCGCGCCATGCTAACAATATCTCGGTTGTAAGATCAGCGTCCGTAATGCCATAAACACACATCGAGTCAGACACACGCATGGACTCTGGCAAAATTGCCACTCCAATCCCTTTTTCTGCAATTGTCATCGCTGTTCTTGCATCCTCACATTCATAATAGATATCGCAGGTCAGTCCAACAGCCTCAAACGCTGAAATAATATAATTCCGATACCGGTGTGATAATATCAGATGTTCCTTTGACAATTCTCTCAAACTAATCTGTGATCCATCCTTTTTCCTGAATCCCTCTATTCCCTCATATCCATCTGCTGCCACGGCAGCCAGTTTTTCCCGAATCAGCCTCTTTGTCTTACAACCGTTCAGCGTGATCGGCGTACGCAGTGTTGTGATATCTATCATGTGCTTTTCTAATTGTTCTTTTAAATTGAATGTCGATCCCTCATGAATATCAAAATGAATCCCCGGATATTGTTTTGAAAACCTCTCAATATATTCTGACATCATCAGAACCGTAGATGGTGTAATACCAATATGTATCGTTGCAGACTGGCTTGCCTTGACCACCTCACGCTTTGTAACATCTAACATTTTTAAAATACTGCCAGACCTTGCATACAACACCTTTCCAGCTTCTGTCAATGTAATTTTCTTTGTTCCACGAAAAAAAAGCTGTACATTAAGTTCTTCTTCAAGCATTTTCATCTGATAACTGACCGGTGGCTGTGTCATTTTAAGAACTTTCGCAGCACCACTCACCGTTCCCTCTTCCACCACTGCACGAAAATATTCCAACTGTCTGATTTCCATGTTTCCCTCCTCTCCTGTTTTTGTCAGTATATATAAAAAATATTGTTTTATGATATAAAATAAATATTTTTTATATATTATAATTTATGCTATACTGGTTTTCAAGAATTAAATTTTTCACAAAAATGAGGATTACCATGAAACGCATTGATTTTGAAAACGGAACCGTAACTGAAAATATATTAAGCGCTGCCCTCCCTATGCTTGCAGCCCAGATTTTAAGTCTGCTCTATAACATTGTAGACCGCATTTATATTGGTCGTATCCCGGATATCGGGACCACAGCGCTTGGTGCTGTCGGACTTTGTTTTCCGCTTATTATGATCATCACAGCATGCAGCAATCTGTTCGGGAGCGGCGGCGCACCGCTTTTTTCGATCAACCGTGGGAAAGGTGATAAAGAACAGGCAAACAGGATCTTAAATACCTCTTTTTCCATGGTATGTGCCAGTGCACTCCTCCTGATGGGAACCGGTCTTCTCTTTGCAAAACCACTTCTCATTCTTTTTGGTGCCTCGGAAAATGCACTGGTTTTCGCCAGACCCTATATGATGCTCTACCTGCTCGGTACACTTCCATCTATGATCTCTACCGGCATGAATCCATTTATCAATGCACAAGGGTATTCCACAACCGGTATGCTTTCCGTAGCGATCGGCGCAGTTGCAAATATCCTCCTAGATCCGCTTTTTATTTTTACCTTTCATCTTGGGGTAAACGGCGCAGCGATCGCCACCGTATTATCACAGATCTTATCCGCATTATTTGTATTTCATTTTCTGCGCCGCAAAGCGGAAATCAAAGTCCGCCTGCTTCGAAAAAATGAACTTTTCTCCTGCATTCCTCTTGCGAAAAGTATCATCAGCCTCGGTACATCCGGTTTTATCATGCAGCTCACCAACAGTCTCGTCTCCATCTGCTGCAATCATGTACTCTCCGTCACCGGTGGCGATGTGTACGTCTCTGTCATGACAATCGTCTCAAGTGTCCGCCAGATGGTGGAAACTCCGATCTATGCGATCACGGAAGGTTCCTCCCCAATCATAAGCTACAACTATGGTGCCCTCCGCCCCACGCGCGTCAAAAAAGCCGGCATCACGATGGCTCTTATGGCGCTCGTCTATACCGGCCTCATGTGGAGCGTGATCATTCTCGCCCCGGAATATTTAATTAGTGTTTTCAGTTCGGATACAGCACTGTCAGCAGATGCCGTTCCCGCATTAAAACTGTATTTTGCTGCATTTATCTTTATGGATCTGCAGTATATCGGTCAGACTGTTTTCAAATCTTTAAACAAACGGAAACAGGCGATCTTCTTTTCCCTGCTGCGCAAGGTGTTTATCGTTGTACCGCTGACCTATCTTCTGCCATACACTTTCCACATGGGAACGGACGGCGTATTTCTTGCAGAACCCGTATCAAATGTGATCGGTGGCAGTCTGTGTTTTATCACAATGCTGTTTACGGTTCTGCCGGAGCTGAACCGGATGGAAAATCAGTAAAATAGTTACTGCTCATCTGCAAGCCTGACATTCGCGGTCAGGCTGTGCACCAAAGTCTATACTATGTCTGAAAAATACTCTTTCAATTCTGCAATGATCATCTCCTGGCTTTTTCTTGTGTGGATCAGTGCATAATAATGTCCGCCACCAAATTTTGACCGTCTTTCCTCTTCCTGTATTCCCACTGCAATGCCCTTTTCGGTCACGCGTTTGATGCGGTTTTCCTCTTGTTCTTCTTCCTTCAGATAGCCTTTTTGCACAAGCAGATCATTAACAGATGCTGCTGTCAGTTTTTTCATATCTTTTGCACTGCAGAGTGCATTGATCTGATCGGTCAGCTCTGATAACATACAGGCATCCGATAATACGACCTCATCTAACTTTTCCGGTGTAATAGAAAACGGACGTTTTGTTTTTCTCGCCGGAGCTTTCGACACCGTTTCAACGATCATTCCGCCGATTTTGGATTTTCCTGCGGCCATCGCTTCCATTTTATGTGTTTCTAAAAACTTCCGGATGATCTCTGTAAAATTATCTCCATAGCTTGCAATCTTCTGTACACCCATTCCGTATACGTCAGCCATCTGTATCTCATCCGTCGGACATTTTGCACACATATCCTTTATCGTTTTATCAGAGCAGATGATAAATGGCGGCACTCCCTGTTTTGCTGCAAGCTCTGCCCTGCATTTACGAAGCAGTTCAAACAGTTCCTGTCCCTCCTGTGTTAAGTCTGCTAACTCCGCTGTCTTTTTCTTTGCCTTTCCGGTCTGGATATAATTTTCCTCAGCCTCATCCTCCATCACAACGCAGTTACTGCACTTTTCACAGGTACATGGACTGTGATCCCCGAAATAGTTCAGGATAAACTGACGCAGACACTGATCCGTCTCACAATAACCTATCATCTGATTTAACTTCCGCTGTTCATTTGCCCGGACTGCCGGATCCCCCGACGTATATCCGCCCTCTGTCGCCTTATAGTCAAGCAGCCGTTTGTTGATCATGATATCCTGTTTGGAAAAGAAAAGCACACACTCCGCTTCCTCCCCGTCGCGCCCGGCTCTTCCCGCCTCCTGATAATAATATTCAAGGCTTTGCGGCATATTATAATGGAGCACATAACGCACATTGGATTTGTCGATCCCCATTCCAAATGCGTTGGTCGCAACCATCACACGGATCCTGTCATAGGTAAAATCATCCTGACTCTCTTTCCGTTCTTCCAAAGAAAGCCCCGCATGGTACCGCCCTGCCAGAATGCCGTGCTGCAATAAAAGTTCACAGACACTGTCCACATTCTTTTTTGTCGCACAGTAGATGATTCCACTCTCATCCTCATGCCTTTTGACATAATTTAAAATACTGTTGTCCGTCTCTTTTCCACCTTTTCGCTTTACGACACGGAAGAAAAGATTCGGCCGGTCAAACCCGGTCACGACAGTCACCGGATTCTGCAGGTGCAGACTTCCCGTGATATCCTGTTTGACGCGCTCAGTTGCTGTCGCTGTAAATGCACTGACCACCGGACGCCCCGGCAGTCTTGCAAGGAAATCTGCGATTTCTAAATAACTTGGGCGGAAATCCTGTCCCCACTGGGAGATACAATGCGCCTCATCCACCGTCACCATGGATATATCTGCCTGACATGCAAAATCTAAAAAACGCATGGTATTCAACCGCTCCGGTGCCACATAGATGATCTTATACTTTCCCTGCGCTGCATACAAAAGTGCTGCCCGGATCTGATTCTCCGTCAGCGAACTGTTGATATATGCTGCATGTACTCCTGCCTGATTCAGTGCTTTGACCTGATCGGACATCAGGGAGATCAATGGCGAGATCACGATCGTGATACCGGAAAGCATTAGTGCCGGCACCTGATAACAGAGTGACTTTCCGGCTCCGGTCGGCATGATGCCAAGTACATCCTTTCCCTTTAAAATTCCTTCCATCAGCTCCTGCTGACCGGTGCGCAGGGTATCATATCCAAAATAGTGTTTGAGGGTTTGGTACAGGTTCACGTTTTTTCTCCTTTGTTGGTTTGAGCATAACTGCTGATGACATCCATCACATAAGTGAGGACAAGCCGCTTATTAAAATATATTATATTTTCTTTACATTGCTATCCAGCCAAATGCATTTGCCACGGAACTGATCAGTATGATCAGTGCAAAGACCGGGCACAGATATTTGATCATCACAATAAAAATCTTTTTCCTGCGGAATGTGCTCTCTCCGTGCATGATCTCATCTTCCATCCGCTTCATTCCGACGATTCTCGATACAAACAGGCTTGTGAGCATTGCCGCAATCGGCATCATCACAGAGTTCGTCAGAAAATCAAAGAAATCCAAAAACTGCATGCCGATAATTTTAATGCCTACTAACGGTCCATATCCCAGTGAAGATAAACTTCCAAGCGCGATCATGATCACTCCGACTAAAACCGTTGCTCTTCTTCTGCTCCATCCCAGCTCATCCTCAAAGGTAGAAACCGCGCTCTCAGTCAATGCGATAGAACTTGTTACTGCTGCAAACAGTACTAGCAGGAAAAATAAGATTCCAACTACTGTCCCAAATCCCATATTCTCAAACACTTTTGGAATTGTAATAAACATCAATGCCGGTCCCGCCTGCAGAGTATCCGGGTCGCCGCCCGAAAATGCGAACACCGCCGGAATGATCATCAGTCCCGCCATAATAGCGATCGCCGTGCCAAACACTTCCACATTTCTTGTGGAATCTTCCAGTGATGTTTCTTTTTTCATATAGGATCCAAAGGTAATGAGGATTCCCATTGCAATCGACAGCGAATAAAACATCTGTCCCATCGCCGCTACCACCGTCATCCAGGAAAAGTTTTTCACATTTGGCACAAGAAAATATTTTACTCCCTCCATGGCGCCCGGTCTTGTCACGGAATACACCGCAATCAGGACGGATAATACGATCAGTATCGGCATCATAAATTTCGATACACGTTCGATTCCGTTTCGCACCCCTGCGTAAATGATCGTCAGAGTGAACAGACAGAACAGGATAAAACAGAGTTCCGTGGATACTCCATCTGAGATAAACTCCGAAAAATATCCGTCTGCCGCCAGCATTTTTCCATTTCCCCTGATATACTCGATCAGGTATTTGATCACCCAGCCGCCGATCACGGAATAATACGGCACGATCAATACCGGGATGATCGCATTGATCCATCCACCGGCTGACAGCCATCCGGCTTTTCCAAATGCCTGAAACGCTCCCACCGGACTTTTCCTTGTCATGCGTCCAAGTGCCGACTCAGCCATGATCATCGTATATCCAAACGTCAGTGCCAGTAAAATATAGATCAGAAGGAAAATCCCTCCACCATATTTTGCCGCCAGATATGGAAATCTCCAGATATTTCCAAGTCCTACGGACGCACCTGCGGCGGACAGTACATAACCCAGTTTCCCGGAAAAAGAACTTCTTTTGTTGTCGTGTGTGTGTAAATTGCTCATATCTTTTTGTTCACGGTTTGTGAAACAGTCTCCCTTCATTTTTTGTTTTCTTCTCTATTACCGCACCAGCCGGAATGTCTTTTCCACCATGAAAAACATTAACACAATGAAAATCAGCACATAGACCGGCAGCAGTGTGATGGAAATATGATTTGCGATCAGTCCAAAAACCGGCGGCATAAATGTAGAGCCGACATAAGCACTCGCCATCTGGATACCGATGATTGCCTGGGAATTTTTCTCTCCAAAATTTGCCGGTGTTGCGTGAATGATCGATGGGTAGACCGGTGCACATCCAATCCCCATCACGACAAGTCCTGCCAGAGCTGCCGTGTCAGACGGAATCGGCAGAAGTACTGCAGCACAGCCAGCCAGTAAAATAGTTGTGCCAAGCCTGATCATCTTATGATCACCTAATTTTTCCGTCACAAATCCTGCCAAAAATCTTCCGAGCGTGATACCGCTGCAGAACAATGCCGCATATGCCGCCGCACGCTCCGCAGAGATACCTTTTGCACCGACCAGATAACTGCTTGACCAGAGGATCAGTGTAGATTCCAATGCACAGTAAGAGAAAAATCCAAGCAAGAGCTGTGGTACGCCTTTGATCTTCACTGCACCGCGTATTCCAATCACCTCGTGCTGCTCTTCCTGCTGTTCTGCCGTTTTGTTGACTTTCCAGACCGGAAGTGTCACAAACAGAATCATTGTGATCCCCATCTGAAGAAAAGATACCATGCGGTAACCGTTCTGCCAGGATGAGGTGGTCAGTGCATAGCTCATTATGTACGGGCTGATGATTGTTCCCACGCCCCAGAAACAATGCAGCCAGCTCATATGTTTTGATGAATAATGCAGTGCAACATAGTTATTGAGTGCCGCATCGATAGCTCCTGCGCCAAGTCCATACGGAATCGCCCACAGGCACAACATGTAAAATGCGCTCGACGTCGAAAAACCAAACAAGGCAGCTGCCGTTAACAGGACACTGCATACCGTAACGATCTGTGTTCCAAATTTCTTTGTCAGGCGTTCCGACATTAAACTTGAACAGATCGTCCCTGCAGAGATGATCATTGTGACCAGTCCTGCATAGGACAGCGGCACCGAAAATGCCTCATGCATGATCGGCCATGCCGAACCAAGCAGAGAGTCCGGTAAGCCAAGACTTATAAATGCCATGTAAATTAATAGTAATAATAGTGTGTACATTTTTTGCTCCTTTATTTATCCAATTCGCCGTTTGCCACTTATACAAGTATCTTGACTCGCTTCGCCCGGCAGTCTTATTATATCTTGAACGCCACCAAAAATCCACGCAATATTATAGAATATTATCCCATAACATGGTAAAATAAAGTAAAAGTATTATTTGTGGAGATCTGATCATAGATGAACTTAAGACAAAATAAAGAAAAAATCGCACAGCAAATGTTAACAGGTGTAATTTTGACATTATTTATCATGCTCCTGCTTTGTACCATATTTACAAATCAGGATGCAGCCTCTGTAAGCAAACTCAAAGCGCGTCAGCCTGACAAAATACAATACCTGGATGATGGAATGGTACTGCTTAGTTTTAACATTAACCGCAATGAAAGCAACAACGGTTCCCTTGTATTTTTTACCTCACATCAGCATGTGACCGTTTCTACGAAAAACAATGAAATATACAGATTAGATGACTCCGGTGGAATATGGGGGCATACAACAGGAAATGTATGGAATTTTGTCAAACTGCCGACACATGCAGAAACAGTCATAGTCAGGCTGGAACCCTGTTATCCGGAAACAGCCGGTCAAATTGAACAATATTATATAGGAACCGGAAATGAAATCTATACAGGCATATTGCGTCAGTCTATGCCCACTTTTATAGCGAGTGTATTTATTCTGTTAGCCGGTTTTTTTATCACGTGTTACTGGGTGTTTATTCACAACAGCAGCCATATAGACGGAACCCTTTTTTATCTAGGGATCTTCTCCATATTGCTTGGACTTTGGACCGCCAACGAGACAGATGTTTGTTCTCTGATGCTCCTAAACAGAAGATCATCTGCTTTTGCTGCTTTTATGTTTCTGATGATAATGCCTATCCCATTTTTGATGTTTGTAAAGAGCTTCCTTGAGATCAATGATGATAAAATCTGGAAAATCATCTGCGATCTTTGTATACTTCAGACAGTTGTCTGCAGTTTGCTGCACTTTACCGGATTCTATGAGTTTCGAAGAAGCATCTGGATCACTCACATTTCCATTTGTATGGTGCTCGTTTATCTCATTGCAGTTATCATATATAAGATTGTAAAAAAACAGACAGACCAGAAACTGAAAGCCTGCATGATGGCTCTTACGCTTGTCATCATTGCAACTATCGTGGATATGGTCGGTTATTACAAAACAGGAAATAATTCCGGAATGTTTGGAAGATCATCCTTCCTTGTATTTATCATAATTCTCGGTTTAGAATCCGCAAGACAGGCTGTTACCAGTTTGAAAAAAAGACGCAGGATGGAGGAACTCGAACAATTTGCACTGAATGATTCCATGACAGGACTCTACAACAGAAATGCCTATGATTACTTTATAAATAATGAATCGGATATTAAAAATCATATGGTGGTTACATTTGATCTTAATAATCTCAAGATGTGTAACGACAACTATGGACACAGTGCCGGGGATGCCTATATCATCAATTCGGCACATATCATAGAGACTGCGTTTGATCGTTTTGGCAAATGTTACCGTATCGGCGGCGATGAATTCTGCTGCATCATACCGGATGCAACAGAATTTCAGATAGAACATTTTATTCAAAAAATGCATCAGGACGTAGCGATACTCAATAATAAGAATATCATTCCGACTGAAGTGAAAATCGCATGCGGATATGCGCTGGTCACACCGGATGATACCGATATAGAAAAAGTGCGTGAACGTGCAGATGAGATGATGTACCATAACAAGAAAGTGTTAAAGGGACTTATTAAAAAAAGATCCAGCATATTATCCAGATATATCTCCTCTCTGACCTGCAGCTGATACTCAGGTTTTGTCATATAATAGAGCAGAAACTCCAGAATCAGGGCGCTGCCAAGTCCCCTGCCTTCGATTTTAAAATTGGAAAATCCCATCGGCAGATAGCTGTTTTTCATATCATCCACACCAATAAATCCGGGATTTTCCATTGCCTTCGAAAAACGATAGCCATTCCCTGCATCCGGAGCTGCACAGCGGTGATCCGGACCATTTTCGCCAAGGTTTTTGCGGCTGACAGCTTCATAGCAGATTTTCCTGTCCCCACAGCCAAACCAGCAGCATTCATTACATAAGAATTCCACTTTGGCTTTCTGTGCCCCTGTCAATGTATTTAATTTATCAAAAACCTTATTCAACCGGAAATCCGGTACGACGTAAAGAAACTCATCTCTGTTTACTTCCCTTACGAACTGCTCAAAATCCGTCAGGACCTTGGTGGTGGAAGAAACAAAATAAAATCCCGGATAATTTTTTTTCAGATATTCCAGTAACAGGTCCGAATAGATAATGACACCATTTCTGACACCCTCACTTTTCTCAAATAAAGTGCAGAGATGATTGCATTTCTTATCCCAAAGATGTTCCTGCCCAAGCAGGGAATTGCTGAATGTAAGCCGCGCTGAGATTCCGTATTCCTGCATCAACGCAAAAACCTCCTGTGGGTCGTGATCCCCGAACGAAGTACGACCTCCACCCCAGATACAATCTGACGGGGCACCATAGACAGAGCCTATCTCACACCAGTCGTAAAAGTATTCTCTGTGTTCCCGGAATAGTGGCAGAAACACATGGTACAATTCATAAAACTCAAACAGGCCTGGAAGATGGTAGTATGCTGTGTTCTTTTTTAATTGATTCATGTCTGTATTCTCACCCCTATTAAATACTAGCTATACATGCTGTAAATCTTATCATTCATACAGCATTTCAATCAGCACTGAAAAATTCTAGCATCATGACCGTTGACTGGCTCGTCTGGTTTTGCTTTATCACCTAATATTCCTTTTTCTTGAAAATACCTACAGTCAAAGGAAAGGACACGATAAATAACAATATAGAACAACCAATTAAAATAAACGTCCCGAACAACGGTATATTAAAAAGCATTGTGGCAATACCCAATGCACAAATCAAAGATATGATAAGAAACACAATGGTTTTATCTTCCCCCGCTAAATAAACCATAGGAATAAATATTGCTCCCATTGTAAGACTTATACTAATTCCTATTACAAGTACACCTGAGATACCCTCAAATTGTTCAAAAGTAATTCCATGTAACAGATAGGATAGGGCTATTATAATGCCAACGAAAAGCACTCCTATCACAATCCATAATAATTGATTTATATATAAACTTTTTACAATATCAATCCGCTTTACTGGCAAAGTAAGTTTATATTTTCCCCATTTTGAGGAAAATTCATTTCCAATAACGGTAGCTGCATTTACTGCTAATCCGACAATTCCAATAATTATGAAATACATTTGCCATGTCTGGTCTGGAATAATGATAACGGCAATCCCCATTGCAAACATAAAAAGCAAAAAAATTTTTGCATTTGTCCATACAGCAAGAAAATTGCTTTTAAAAAGACCTTTCATACATGATCCCCCCTTACTAAAAGCAAAAAAATTTCATCAACAGAAACGTGGTCTATCACGATTTCTTTGTACTTTCTCTGCATTGCTTTACAATCTGAAACCAGAACATCAATTTGAAAATCACGTTTCCGATAAACAATAATATCTGCCGGATCTAATGCAAGGAATTGATTTTCCTTGCAGCGCATAACCGCATAATTATAAACCAAATCATTTTTCGATACGGTCATAATCAGTTTTCCGTTATGAATGAATGTAATATAGTCTGCCACTTTTTCTAAATCACTTGTAATATGGGAAGAAAGTAAAATAGAGTGGTCTTCTTCCTGTACGAAATCAAGGAATGTATCTAACATCTCGTCGCGTACAACAGGGTCAAGTCCGCCAGTAGCTTCATCCAGAATTAACAGTTGTGGATGGTGTGATAAAGCAACCGCAATCGCTAATTTCATTGTCATCCCTCTGGAATATTGCTTAATTTTTTGATTTGCAGGTAATTTGTATTCTTTTAAAAATTTCTGAAACAAAATATTGTCCCATTGCTTATAAAATCCTGACATAACTTTCGCTAATTGTGCTGCTGTCCAATAAGCTGGAAAATTATCTCCGTCATAAACAACACCTATTCTTTCCCGCATATCTGTATCTGCGTCTGTCATTTCTTTTCCAAACAACTTTACCATTCCGCTGTCTTTGGCGATTGTATTTAGAATACAGCCAATCATTGTAGTTTTTCCGGCTCCGTTTTCCCCGACAAAACCCAAAATAGAACCATACGGCAGAGAAAAAGTCACATTTTCTAACGCAAAATTTGACTTAGAAAATGTTTTGGAAACCTGTTGTAATTCTAAAATATTTTCCATGCTCATTCGTCCTCCTGATAGAATAAAGCCAACAACTCCGTCAATTTTTCAAGGGAAATATTACTTGTCCGTCCAATCTCTGCGGCGGCTTGTAAATGTTCCTCTGCAATACGTTGTTGTTCTTCTTGATAAAATTCTTTGTTTTGTGCCGATACAAAACTCCCCCTGCCGACAGTTGTTTCAATAAAACCGTCCCTTTGCAGATCCTCATATGCTTTTTGGACGGTAATCACACTAACATGAATAGATTTTGCCAGTGAACGCATTGAGGGAATAGCGTCTCCGGCTTGCAGTTCTCCACTCATTATCATTGCTTTTATCTGCGATGTGATTTGCTCATATATCGGCTTGTTGGCGTTATTACTTATAATGATTTCCATAACTCACCGCCTTCGTTTTTTCGATTGTACTTAATGTACAGTTACATTATAACATCTATAAACTCATAGTCAACCCTCAAAATAAAATTGCCAGATACAGTTATCAAAAATAGCTGTATCTGACACTCAGAATAGGGGGCTGCTGTCTGTCAAGCTCTGTGTGTTACTTTACCGCACATGAGCATTGTAGCACCGGTTCTCTCCGCAGATATAAATAAACGCGATGTATATCTTCCTGCAGGAAAATGGGTAAACATAACAGACGGCACAACCTATGAGGGTTGTCAGACTATTATAGCAGATGCACCGATTGAACATATTCCAGTGTTTGAACGGATATAGATATAAACAAGGACCAAAAGTTCATCCAAGAACTTTGGGTCCAATTATTTCATACTCACTCCTCCTCAAATTCCGCAAGTTCGGTCTCCGTCTCAAGCATCCGCTCTAACAGACTCTCCTGGTTCTTTTCCTCTGCGTCAAGTGCATTCTGCAGTTCCATCAGCTTCGGATAGTCACTGGCAAGCCCCGGATCCATAAACTGCAGCTTTATTTCAGCAAGTTTTTCCTCGCTCTCCTCTAACATTTTTTCATATTTTTCTAACTGCCGCTGCAGTCTCGAACGGATTTTGCCCGGATTGTAATAAGTTTTTTTGTCAAATACATCCGTTAAAGTCGGCACATCTGTGTTTGTTTTTGCGGCACTCTGCGATATGTTCTGCACTTTTCTAAAGATCTCCGTGTCTTTTTGTTTTCCAGCAAGATACTCCTCATAATTCATCGGATACTGTTTCACACCACTCTCTGAAAACTCCAAAATCCCGGTTGCGATCCTGCTGATAAAATAACGGTCATGTGAGACGAAAAGTACTGTTCCCTCGTACTCTCTTAACATCTGTTCTAACGCCTCTTTTCCAACAATATCCATATGGTTCGTCGGCTCATCTAAGATCAAAAGATTCGGTTTGGTCTGCAGCATTTTACAGAGTGCGAGACGGACTTTTTCTCCGCCGGAAAGCTGTCCCATCTTCTTTTCTACATCTTCTCCGGAAAATAAAAATCCCCCCAGTGCACTGCGGACTTCCTCCCTCATATAGGAAGGATATTCCTCCCAGAAATTTTCAAGCACGGTCTGATCTTCCCGGAAATGCTCCTGCACTGCTTTCTGCTGGTCAAAATAACTCCATTCTACATTTTGTCCAAATGAAAATTCACCACCTAACGCAGGCAGTTCGCCGACTAAGGTTTTCAAAAGTGTGGATTTTCCTTTACCGTTCTCCCCAATGATTGCAAGTCTGTCTTTCTTTTGAAGCAGAAATGAGACTTTACTTAAGACGGTATCGTAACCGATCTCAAGATTTTTGGCATGAATCACATTCGTGTAGCTTTCCATGCGCGGTACATATCTCGCATGAAATGCTTTCGTATCAAAATGTCTCGGCTTTTCGATTTTTACCATGTGTTCGATCGCCATGCGCTTTGAACGTGTCGCCGCCACTTTCGTCGGCGTATTTTTCCATTTTTCGATCCAGTCCGTCAGACGTTTGATCTCCTTTTGCTGCTCCTCATAGTCTTTTTCCTGTTTGATCAGTGCCTCTTCTTTTTGCTTCATAAATGCCGTGTAATTGCCGGCATAACGCTTGATCTCATGATATTCGATCTCGTAGGTCACATCGATCACTTTGTCTAAAAACATACGGTCATGTGAAACAATGATGACCGCCTTATCATAAGTCTTTAAATATCCTTCTAACCACTCGATTGTCGGAAGATCCAGATGGTTGGTCGGCTCATCGAGCAGCATGATATCCGGACGTTTTAACAGCAGTTTGATAAATGCCACTTTCGTCTGCTGTCCACCGGAAAAACTTCCGATCGGGCGTTTCAGATCTTCTAACGCAAACCCGAACCGCTGAAACATAGTCTCCATATCCTGCTGCCACGAATATCCCCGCATTGCCTCCATACGGCTTTGTAAGTTGTCATATTCGCGCAAAAGCTGTTTGTCTGCGGAAGTTTTCATCTCATTTTCAAGTTCCCGCATCCGCTTTTCACACGCAAACACCGGTTCAAATACTTTCTTGATTTCCTCTTCCACGGTCACATCTTTTTCCGTAAAATTAACCTGACGCAGGAAGCCAATCTCCTGTTTTCCTGCCATCGTAATACCACATTCCTCATCGCTGTCTAAATTATTCATCGAAATATCGCCCGCGATCAGACGCAGCAGCGTGGTCTTTCCACAGCCGTTTCGTCCTACAATGGCGATTTTTTCTTTATCATGCACCTCAAAATTGACATCACGTAAAATCACATCTCCGCCAAACTGCACGAGGGCATGACTGATCTTATATCTCATGTTTATCTCCATTCCTGCGTAAAATCTTACTTTTACACTAACTCCTCTATCTTTGATAGACTACCTACCTTCTAACACCAGCCGAAGTAAACGAATCATATTAACCCCTTTCTTGCGTGTGAAAAAATGTATTTTCACACAAATCTCCATTCTTTTCCCTCACAGCAGCCGAAATACCTGCTCTGCCGTGGCGGCTATATTTTCCATTGCATTTTCTTTTTTCATTGCTTCTTCTAATGTTGTCACGCCTCTTACGATCGGGAAAAATGCATCGATTCCCGTCCGGTTACAGACTTTCGCTTCGGATGCAACGCTCCCTGCAAATGCGATGACTTTCGCATTATATTTTTTTGCCAGCGCAGCAACACCGGCCGGTGCTTTCCCCATGACCGTCTGCGCATCCAGACGTCCTTCTCCGGTCACCACAACATCCGCATTTTTCATTTTTTCTTCCAGACCAGTTGCCTGCAAAATCAGTTCCACACCCGGTATTAATTCTCCCGCAAGATACGAAAGGAATGCATATCCGAGTTCTCCCGCTGCACCAGCGCCCTCACAGTCCGCAAAGTCACAATCCAAACTTTCTTTGGTCACATCCGCATAATGTCTCATTGCTTCATCGACCTGCTCTTTCTGTTCTTCCGTCACACCTTTTTGTGGTCCAAATATGTAAGTTGCACCCTGTTTGCCGCAAAGCGGATTTTTCACATCACAGGCAATCTGAAATTTTGTACCGGAAAGCAGCGGATTTTTATTTTCTGCCCGGATTTCTGCTATCTTTGCAAGCGCAGCCGCGCCCTCCCCCACATCATTTCCGTTTTTATCAAAAAACTCAAATCCAAGTGCCTTTAACATTCCGATGCCGCCATCGTTGGTTGCACTTCCGCCGATCCCAATAATGAATTTTCTGCTGCCGCGTTGTAAGGCATCTGCGATCATCTCCCCCACTCCATAGGTAGATGCACGCAGCGGATCTTTCTTTATCACAAGCGTGATTCCCGCAGCAGATGCCATTTCCATGACAGCCGTTTTTGTCTCTTCTAAAAAACCGTAATAACACGACACTTTTTCTCCAAGCGGTCCTGCCACGGTAACCGGTATTTTTTCTGCTCCCAAGCCTTCGATCAGTGCATCCACGGTTCCTTCACCGCCATCTGCGAGTGGACTTAAACATACTTCTGCATCCGGCTTTGCCGCAAGAATCCCTTTTTTAGCGGCATTTCCAGCCTCCATGGAAGTCATGCTTCCCTTAAATGAATCGATTGCAATTACTACTTTCATATAAATCTCCATTTCTGCGCTGCTTTCAAGCGCATCACAAGTTTGTGCGAAGCACAAATCTTGCGTGTGAAAAATGTTATTTTTCACACTAACCTCCATTCCAGACTATCTTTTCATCCCAAGCTGCCAGAACGCCACCGCGCTTGCTGCCGCCACGTTCAGTGAATCCACACCATGTGTCATTGGGATTTTTACCGTATAATCACAGTCCGCGATCGTGTGGTCTGCCAGTCCGTCACCTTCCGTTCCGAGAACGATTGCTAACTTTTCCTCCGCCATCATTTTTTCATCATCTATACTCACGGAGTCATCCCGAAGTGCCATTGCCGCCGTTTTATATCCCAGCTTATGCAGCACATCCATCGCACCGTCCGGCCAGCATGCATTTTTATCAAAATATGTCCACGGTATCTGGAATACTGTTCCCATGCTGACACGGCTTGCTCTCCGGTACAGCGGATCTGCACAGGCTGGTGTCAAAAGAACTGCATCCATTCCAAGTGCCGCCGCAGAACGGAAAATTGCTCCGACATTTGTTGGATTTACCACATTTTCCAAAATTGCAACACGCCTTGCATTCTTGCAAAGCTGCTCCACCGAAGACAGTGCCGGACGGTACATGGCACAGAGCATGCCGCGTGTCAGCTGATAACCGGTGATCTTTGCCAGCACCTCGATTTCTGCCATGTAGACGGGAATCTCACACTCTGCTGTGCAGACTGGAATATCATGCTCCGCCGCCATGCTTGAATTTCCATTCTCTGCTTCCATCTTGTCTGTCTGTTTGATGTCCTGGCTTTGTAATTTTTCGCAGCGCGCAAGAATTTCTTTTGCCTGTGTCTTTACATGCTTTTTTTCCATCAGAAATGACATCGGCACACAGCCGGCATCTAAGGCACGCTCGATCACCTTCGGACTTTCCGCGATGAAAATCCCCGGCTTCGGCTCAAAATAGTGAAAAAGCTGTGCTTCATTTAAATTGTAATAAATCTGCAGCTCCGGGGCATCCAGATTTTTGATTTCTATAATATTTATCATTGTGTTCCTCTTTTCTCTCCTGTATCAGCGATTGAGCATATGGCAGATAAATTCATTGATTATACCATGTGCAAAATGGCTTATGATCAAATTTCAAGCCGGAAAAGAATTCTTCCCTCCTCAAACTCTCCCCAGCAGTTTACCGGAGGCTCTTTCGTTTCCTTAAATCCACAATCCGAATGCATTTTTATTGATGATAAATTACTTTTTCCTATAATGCAATCTATCTTTTTTGCGCCTGTGCCTTTCAAAAACTCCGTTACATGACGTATCAGTTTTTTACCATATTCTCTGTTTCTCTTCCCCGGCATCGTTTCAACTGCCTCAAGGAACCATTTTCCCGACTCTGACTCAACTGCCCTGAGTCCGCTTACCCACTGTTTTTCGTCAGTTTCAATGAACACCATCTGCTTGGGATTCTGGATAAACTCCTTTAAAAATGCCGCATATGATGCCTCCATTTCATCACGATCTTTAAATTCCCCCTCCATATCCTCCATGGATTCTGCATATAATAAAAACATTTTTTCTATTACCTGTTCATTAACATTTTCAATCCGTTCTAACATTTTTATCCTCCTCTTCTGACCCTCCGAAAACTCTTCGAGTCTTTTCGCAAATTGTACACACTCCATATCAAGCTGGCGCAATAATGTAAAAAATAAACTTTCTTCTAAATTTCTTTCCCTGCAAAACGCTCTGATGTCCCCCTGCAAAAAGCTGGTATCCTGATTAATATATGACACCACCAGATTAGACGCTGTTCGAATTTCTCCGTCTGTCACGAACAATTTTTCATATCTGCTGCCTGATTGCTGCAAAATTGTCTTGATCAGCGTCGATTTTCCACATCCGTTTTCTCCATGTAAAAAGACTCTCTCCCCATGCATCAGTTCGAATGTGAGATTTTTCAATGTATCACTTTCTGCACCTTCATACCTCACCGAAAGTTCCCTGCATGAAATCAGACGTTCCTTATGATAGGAAAGCGGCATAAGTTTTAAACTGACCGGCTGTTCAATATCCTGCAAAAGCCCTTCTTTCTCCTGTATTTCCCGCTCCATCCGGCGTTCATACTGTGTCACACGGCTCTGCACCTCGATCGTCTTTCGGTTTAAAACCAGCACATGATCAACGCAGGCATCTAAAATATCCCTGTCATGCGATACCAAAATAAACCCTTTTTTGCCGCACAGATATTCTTTCACACATTCCCTTGCATGCATATCTAAATGATTTGTCGGCTCATCGATCAGCAGAAAATCATTTTCCACGCAGCAAATTTAAAAAAGTTGTTTTTCCTTTTCCATTTCTCCCGATCAGACCTAACTTCCAGTCCGTATCAATCCCAAAAGATACGTTTTCAAAAACCGTATCAAAACTTCCCTCATAACCATATGTGAGATCTGTTACCTGAATCTGTGACATAAAAATCTCCCCATTTCCCTTCCATACAAAAAATCCCATGCTGCCATGGGATTTTTCTTACACCTCACATATTTTATGATCACATCTGGCAGACAATAGATTGCACATTGTAAGATAAAATCGATTATCCCGGACAACAAAATGTACGTTTCCGCCATTTTTTAACACAAAAAAGAGAGGATACAAGAATCAAATCCACTTTTGGCAACATGATATGCCGTACTGCACCTCTGCAATACTGCTGTAACTTCAGATTTACACAACATATCATGCACTTTATTCCTTATACCGGTGCAATATATGCCATGTATCATCCCGAATCAGCAGACAAACGTATGGCATATATGACACACATTCTCTTGCTGACTCTGTTTTCTTTCATGTTTCAAAAGTAAATTATCTCCGCATTGGTTCCTCTCCTTTAAATTTCTATTGCAATAGTAGCACAATGCCATTTTTAATGCAACCAAAAATTTTTACGAAAAATCTTTCGTTACCGGTCACACAATAAATATGCACAGCAGCAATCTCTACTCCACATTTTTGAGTGCCTGATCCATCGGGATCTTTTTGATACGCATAAAGTCCAGTATCATTACAAACAGATATCCGATCAGCACAAATGCAAACATTTTCACATATCCGGCTGGCTGGATCACAAATGCAAACCATCCACTGTAACTAAACAAGATCGCCTTCCATGCCAGATTCATAACAAATGCTCCAAGTACAACACTGACCGCATCTTCGATCACAACCACGATCGTTGTGGAAAGCAGATACAGGCTGGCGATTTCTTTATTCTCATATCCAAGAATCTTTGTCATTGAAATTGCATTCTCATTTTTCTCAATGATCAGTTTTGTCAGAAGATAGATCAAAACTGCGGAAAGCAGGATACAAAGTATCTGGAAATAATCCATATAAGATCCCATGGAATGATCTAACTGGTCACACATCTTTGTGATATCACGCTCGGTGATCACCGTTGCAATATCATCTTCCGACAGATCTGCAAGCTCTTCATTTGAAAAATATCCACTAAATGCCTCTTCATCCAGCTCAAATACCATGCGGTAATTTTCAATCGGCATAAATACTGCAATGTTTACGCACTGGTCATAAATTCCGGCTATCGTAAACGTATACTGTTTGTTTTCATATTTTTCATCCAGTGAAACGGTATCCCCGACATTAAGTTCATATTTTTCTGAAAATGATCTGGAAATATAAACTTCATCTTCCTGCAGGGACTGCATACCTTTTATTTCTACATACTTACTATTGTCTGAAATACCGTAAACAGAGACTTCCTCATCTATTACATCGCTTTTTTTCTGCAAAGAACACATACTGAATTTTTCTGCGTCTTTATTGTCCGTCGTCAGTACATTTCCATCTTCATCCTCAAAAGATTTCAGAACATACTGATACTTTGCAAACATCATATTTTTTGCATTTTCTTTGTAATAAGAAAGCGTATCCGGCATTCCCACTGCCATTGCAAGCATCACCATGATAAAGAAAATTCCCACAAACAGAATCAGATAATTTGCCACATTCTGAAACATGATGCGCAGACGGAATCTGTTAAAAAATTTAAAATGTGGCAGCCGCATTGCTTTTTTGCGTTTTGTTTTTTTCAGATCATGCCTCAGAAACTGTAACGGTGTATGCTGCATCATTTTAATAATGACGATCAGATTGACAATAAACATCAGCACGACCGGTATCAGGGTTGTCTTAAAAAATGCATCCGGATTCCAGATCGTCTCATAGGCCGGAAGGCTGTAACTGTTATAATACATGGATACCACAACATTTTTAAATACCGTATAGCCAAGCACATTTCCGACTAATGCGGAAATCAGGGTAACGATAACCGGCATAGACAGATAATGGCGTACCAGCTCCCCTTTCGTATAGCCGGACGCACGCAATGTTCCGATCGCAGATGACTCTTTTGTGATCGTATTGCTGATCGTAACTGCAAAAATAAATGCGATGATGACAATCA
The DNA here is from genome assembly GCF_003463035.1 of Roseburia sp. OF03-24. Taxonomy (NCBI): domain Bacteria; kingdom Bacillati; phylum Bacillota; class Clostridia; order Lachnospirales; family Lachnospiraceae; genus Roseburia; species Roseburia sp. OF03-24. Next base: position 145,035 of record NZ_QSCK01000004.1, read on the forward strand.
GAATATCAAGCAGTACACCTCCCATTGCCTCATCAGAGCCCATGTCGTCGGTTGCAAAATGAATCGCCGGATTCGCATATTTTGGCACATAATCTTCAATCTCATTGTCATTTACCACGGTCTGTGTGAGCAGTGCCCGCATAAAATCATCCGACTGGTTTTTCTCTTCTTTTTCATCTGACGGCTCATTTTCATACTTCCATGCATAATCGTAATGAATCGTCTTATGTAACTTTGCAAATCCCTCATCTGTTACCATTGCAACGTTAAACTTTAAGGCATCAAACATCAGATCCGTGCTTTTTTCGTGCAGTGTGGAATAGTTGACATATGCGATCAGACCAACGACCTGATATTTTTCTTCTCCGACTGTGATCTCATCGCCGACTTTTATCCCGACATTGTCGGCATGCATACGGTCAATGGCAATTTCATCCTCTTTTTCCGGGAAACTTCCGTCCATCAGGCATGCAAGATTGATATCATCTGTCTTTGCAAAAACACGGACTGTTCCATCCGAAGTTCCGTCGTTGTCATGATCTTCCTCTTCATCCCTGTAAAAATTTTCATACAGATGAACCGGAGTTTCCTTAAAATCAGGATCGTTCAATTCATATTTTTCTTCTGCATCCGCATATTTCTCGTTGATCTCATCTAAAACTTTATTCCAGGCTTCGTCGTATGCTTTCTCATATGCCTCGTCATGTGCCTCATCAAACGCTTTCTCATACGCTTCGTCATGTGCCTTAGGATATGCTTTTTCATATGCTGTATCATAGGCTTCGTTGTACTGCCCGGACTGTTTTGCCTGTGCCACTGCTGTATCAAGCATAACTCCCGCAGTTGTTTCATCAAGTCCCTGCGCCATCAGCATTTGCTTTATCTGTGCATTAAAAGAAACATCAAATTCTGACTGGAACTCTGCATCAAATTTTTCTTTAAATTCTGTTTCAAACTTCTCATCAAATTCTTTTTTGAACTTTTCTTCAAATTCACTATCGAACTTTTTATCCAGCTTCTTTTTTGCCTCATCAATGTAATACTGTCTGACATCTGCTTTATTGCCTGTCTTAATTGCATCAAGCAGTGTTTCGTCTGCTTTCTTTTTTAATTCAAAGTGTCCGTCTTCCAGCTTGTATCTGCCAACACCCTCATCAGCCGCTGTCATCATGCTCTCGTTTGCAACATACATACCGGACACAAAGCCGATCATCAGAATCAGGAACAGACTTACCACAAGATACTTTTTCCAGTCTCCTGTCAGTTCCCTCGGTATTCGTCTGATAAGCGGATTTTTGATTTTTTTCTTTTTCATACTATCTCCATTCTTGCGCTGTTTTTAAGCGCATCACAAGTTTGTGCGCCAGTACAGCTCCCTACCACTCCAGATCTGCCGCTGAAATTTTATGTTCATTGATATCGTTATGACGCACTGCCCCGTCACGGAGTTTAATGACATGGTCTGCCATATGCCGGATTGCCTCGTTATGTGTAACCATGATAACTGTATTACCATATTTGACATTGACATCCTCAATCAGCTTTAATATTTCCTTGGAGGTATTGTAATCGAGTGCTCCGGTCGGCTCATCACAAAGCAGGATATCCGGATTTTTCACAATGGCTCGCCCGATGGAAACCCTCTGCTGCTGACCACCGGAAAGCTGGTTCGGCAGTTTATGCCTGTGTTCATAAAGTCCCAGCGTATGTAACAGATCGTCAATATCGAGCGGACTGTCTGATAAATATGCACCAACCTCAATATTTTCCTTGACATTCAGATTTGCGATCAGGTTATACATCTGAAATACATAACCTAAATGTTTTCTGCGGTACTGTGTCAGCTTCTTCTCTCCGAGTTCTTCTAACTTATCGCCGTTGATGGAGATATAACCGGAGTCCGCACTATCGATTCCACCGATAATATTGAGAAGCGTCGACTTTCCGGAACCGGATGGTCCAAGCAGCACACAAAATTCTCCTTTTGCCACGGAAAAATTCATTCCCCGAAGTACTTCCTGTCGGGTTTCCCCGCTTCCAAACCCTTTTTTCAGATCAACAATTTCCAAAAATTTTCTTTCTTCTTCTGACATATGCTCCCCTTTCCCATTACAGAATTGTTCTTATATCCTTATCTATTCTGAATGGTGTTAAAGTCTTTTCTTACTATTGTTAGTGTTGTCTAACTTTTGTTTGTATTATATCACAGCTTTTCCAGATTACAAGCAAAAAGACGATTCCTTTTGTCAGAATCGTCTTTTTGCCTTACTATTATGTCTTTACTGTCTCTTTGACTGTAAATATTGTTCTATTTCTGAAACTGGCTTTCCTGTCACTTCTATGATTTTCTCTATTGTGAAACCGGACTTGATCATATTACAGATGATTTCTGCTATAGCTTTATCTCTGCCAATCTCGATCCCATCACTTTTACCAGCTTCATACTCTGCCTTTCGGAGTTTCTTTTCTTCCCACTCTTTATCATACTCTAATATACTCACCATCTTTACCTCCGAACGATTCTTCCGAAGAAATTCCACTAAAATTCCTTCTTTGATGCATTCCGTGATTGCCCTTTCAACTGCATCATTCAGATTCAGCTCTGATGCATATTTTCGGACTCTCGCAACATAAATGGCATATTCCTTCAACGTCTGGCACTGTTCCATCAGGTCTTTATTGTGTCCTTCGTTCACATTCAGCATCAGAACTTTTAACTCTAAATCCGGCTCTCCAGCCAGATGCTCATATGCTGATGAAAGTTTCAGTTCCATACGGTCTTCTACGTCATCGGTTCCATTGTAAAACACCATAAACTTCGGTGCCGGAATCTTCTGCAGCTTTGACGAATACAGTGACTTATCATTCAGATACTGCTGATACTCGATTCCAATATAGATCAGATCCCGCAATGGTATATTGGGATTGATCGTCGACTGATGTTCATAGAGATAAATATTCGTCTCTAACATAAATGCCAGGTCATTTTTCATTCCCATATAGATCGCGTTTTCCAACGTGACAATCTTAAGGGCTTCCGCATTCTGATAATGACTTCCGGTCACTGCGTTGTACAGGGATAAGAGATTTTCTTTCTCTGAAAACAGCATGCGGAATACAGTGTCTTTGTACTGACGGTTGGCTGTCGGTATCTTTTCTGATACCTGCTCGCTCTTCTTCATATTCAGTTCCTCCTGTGTGCAGGAGGCTCATCCAGATCTCCTGCTTTTCATTTTTGTGGATAAAAAGCATAGATTTCTGAAATGTTTTT
>NZ_QSCK01000040.1:0-32189 GCF_003463035.1 Roseburia sp. OF03-24
TTGATACACTGTCTGTCAAAAAGTCGAGTTAATTAAAGGATGAAATACTAGTGGAACAACCTCTGCACTCGGATTAATTATTGTTTTCTTTCCCCTAGCATTTATAAAAAAGATTTTTTCACTAGCAATATATGAAATCGTATCCTTTATCTGTTCTTTAGCTTTTTTGCATTTCTTTTTCAGCCACTTCTCTTCTATATTTTTGTCCTGCGTCCTATCCTTTTCATTCCGCTCCTTTAGTTGAATCGCCAGAATAATATCTTCGAGATTTATTATCAAATCCGCTAACTCTACTTCTGTTCCACCTGTAGGAGTAAATTTTAAATCTGCATACACAAGTTCTTTATAAAAATAATTTTCCGAAAAAGAACTCAACAACTTTTCTGAATTTGTCACTTATCCACCACCTATCTATTATCAGCAAGCCATCATCTATCAGCATTTCATATTTAGCAATAAAATAATAAGACTGAAATTTTTTAATCCACCGGCTTAATATACCTTCTTCTTTTTGTAGTTCCAATACAAGCTAATAACTCCATATTTACCAATTCATTTAATAACTGCCTTGTCCTAGGACCTTTTAAACCTATATTTTTTGCTACCTGCTCTGTACTATATTCAACTCCAGCATCCATATAGGCTAAAATCTGCTTCTGTCTTTCTGATAAATCTATTGCTTTAATTTTTTTTGAATCCGCTGATTTTTCTGCTGATTCTGCTGATTTTTCTGCTGATTCATCATCAGAATCCTTTTCCATCTTCATCACAAGTGTAACCTGATCAAGATTTGTGTCTTCTATCAATTCCGGTTTTATCCATCCTTCCGACTTCCACACATCAAGAATCGTTGGAAAACCCGAACCCGCATTATCACCAAATCCAACCAGTCTAAGCATAGTCTGCATATGTGGATTTCTTGATTTTGAATTACCACCTCGGTAAATATCTTCAAGTGGAAGTTTCAGAATCCCTGGGTTTGTAAATTCAAATGCATCAGACTTCTTTATTACCTTTAAAACTCCAGCATCCATCAAATAATCCGCATGTATAATCATATTTACAAAACCTTCTCTAACAGCCTTATGCACTGGCGTATCATCTATACGCTGCACGCCACCTTCCAATTTAAATGGCTTTTTTAAGTCCTCTGTAAGCTTCGGTGTTACTTTCGTAAAGAAATTAAATAGATTATTTTCCCATGTACCATCGTAAGTAATTCTGTCATTCCAACGAATATCTGCTGTTACCTGACTTTCATTTCGATAATCCATAAAAACATTATCAAAGCGTTCTCTAATAGCCTGTCCTGTTCCAAACATTAGTAGCCCTGCTAACGTTAATCCCTCTACACCAGTCCTCCTATCTTTTCTGTAACCGCCCAACTTTTCAAGAAAAGCCTTATCATCTAGAGCATTCCATACATGTCCATCATTTCTGATTTCAAAAATCTGACGATATTTTCTTAATGTTTCTTTATCTATATCATCCATTGTATAATACTCAATTATTTGATTATCATTGCCCACAGGATTTTGATCTCTTATCATCCCTCTAATCTCATGTTCTGTCGCATGGTAATCACCTTCATGATTTCTTTTATATGTTCCTTTATATGGATTTTCACCAACATATACCGGACGCATATTAAAATCAGCTCTAGGAACATGAATCACAATAAGTCTTATACTGCCATCTTCAACAATCTCTACATCATCATCTGTTAATAGATTTATATTCACCTTATTTCCATTAATTGTATTCCAAAAATCTTCTTTCTGCTTAGGTGCATCCTCTATTCCTTGTATTATAAATCGTTCCTTCGGATCAGTTTTGGTTTTATCTTCTTTCACTCCAAATATGATATATCCACCTTTGGTATTGGCAAATGCAGAATAGGACTCATACGCAGATTTTGGTACGCTTTTTTCTGCTTTTTTGCACTCTATATCAACTTTTTCACCTTGGTAAATAAGTTCTTTTAACTCCTGCATATTCATGTGCTGCACCTGCTTTCTTTATTATAATATATGGCTTTTTTACTATCTTCATTTTCACCATACCTATTATTAACGCCAATAGCTATGTAATATCTAATATTTTAACAGCAATAATTCTTTTAAATCTTTTATCATAAGTTCATATTTCCTTTTCAATGTATCAAAAAAGTATATGAATAAATCCAAATTCCAGCTGCTGCAACAAAAACAAGTAAAAATGTAGCTACATATAACCAATTAGTAAAATCTATACCAATAACTCCCATATTTTCAAATGAAATGGTTAAAACCCCTGCAAATGCAGAAAAAATAGTCAAGATAATACTATTTCTCTTTTTTTCTTTGCTGGTTTCTTTATCTATATATTCTTGATAAATATTCATCAGTTCTTCTATTTTTTCTTTATTATTTATTTGAAATTTACTTTCTAATACTTCGTCTAAAACCCCAATTTTTTTCTTATGTGAATCCACATATTTGTCCATACGATTCCTTTGATCTTTATTGTCTACACTTATAAGTATTACCATTGCAATTAATAAAATTATTATGCCAATACAGTACCATAATTGTTTAGGAAGTAATAACATTGTAAAAATAATCTCAGCACACGATATAAACATTGCAACAAGGCATGCAATAACTATCTTTTTTATTTTAGGTTCAAATCTATCAAATCCTTGATCTACATCTGAACACCTATTTTTAGCTTCTTGATAACATTTTAAAATATAGTATTCCATAATTTTTTCCTGTATGATGCACAAAAAGTTAATTTTTATGCATATCCTTCCTTTTATTTCTTCTCTCCATATGTTGCTGTACTTTCAGCAACCATCATGGGCGCATAATTTGATTGTTCATATGAGATTGATTTGTCTCGAAAGTTAACAACCTTTTCCTCGCCCATATCATTATTATCTGTCCAAAGTTCGCACTGTGTCATAACAGTCTGAACCGCATCCTCCATACCTTCAGGCGGATACTTATGCTTTTTCAGCAGTTTCTTTATGAGCATACGCATTTTTGCTCTTGCTGATTCTCGTTTCTGCCAATCAATTGTTTTATTTCTTCGGAGAGTGTCTGCAAGTTCTTTTGTAATTGCTATCAGTTCTTCATTTTCATAGAAATCCTTTATCGCCTGTGGCTTAGTTAATGCATCATAGAAGGCAAGCTCATCAGCAGTAAGCCCAAGCTGATCGCCTTCCTTCTTGGCTGCCGCAATCTGTTTCGCAAGATTCAGCATTTCTTCAATAACTTCTTCATTTGTCAACATACCATTAAGATATGCATTAAGCGAACGCTGCATAATTTCACTAAACTTCTCAGATTTAACTACATTAGTTCTGCGATATACTGAAACCTGTTCTGCAATCAACTTCTTAAGAAGTTCAACCGCAAGGTTCTTTTCTTTCATATTCGCAACTTCTTCGAGAAACTTCGGGTCAAACAGTGAAAATTCCTCTTTGATATCTGAGAAAAGATTAATAACTCCATCACTTTTGATACTCTGCTTTAAAAGCTCATTTATCCTTGCATTCATTTCTGGAAGAGAAATCTTCTTGCCAACTCCCGTATTTGTTAGTCTAAGAACGAGAACACGTACTGATTCAAAGAATGCTGCTTCAAATCGACTTTGTTCATCAACCAACGATGAACAAAGCGACAATGCCTGATGCAGCATAAGTGCTTCTTTAACAAATGCATCCTTGTCATCAACTTTCTCTCTGCCCATAATAAAGTTGACTGCACCACTAATAGTTTTTGCTCTTTCAAGATCCGTTCCACCTGTAAACTTCGAGTAATCATATCCGTGGAACACATCTCGGCAAACTGAAAGTTTTTCTAAGAACTTTGGATATGCAACCTTTGCAACATCAGTATCACCGTAATTCTTTTTATCACGAGAAGTATAATCATTCATTGCCTGTTTCAATGCAGAAGCAATTCCTACATAGTCTACAACAAGCCCTCCTTCTTTATCACGAAACACACGATTTACACGAGCTATAGCCTGCATAAGATTATGTCCGGACATTGGCTTATAGACATACATAGTTGCAAGCGAAGGAACATCGAAGCCTGTCAGCCACATATCAACGACAATTGCTATCTTCATAGGGCTTTTATTATCTTTAAATTTCTTAGCAAGTTCATCCTTATGATGTTTATTGCCAATAATTTTTCTCCATTCTTCCGGATCATTATTACCAGAAGTCATAACTACTCCAACCTTCTCAGTCCATGCAGGACGAAGTTCTAAGATACGCTTGTATATCTTCATTGCGATAGAACGAGAGTAAGCAACAATCATTGCCTTTCCTGTTAAAAGATTCTCTCTGTTATTCTCATAATGGTCAAGAATATCACAGACCAGTGAATTTATAGTATTATCATTGCCAAGAACAACTTCCATCTTACCAAGTTCACGCTTGCTTTTCTCAACTACTTCTCCATCAGCGTTTTCAGCCATAACATCATATTCGCTATCAATTAGCTTAAGAGTATCTTCATCAAGATTGAGCTTGATAACCCGGCTCTCGTAATAAACAGGTCTTGTTGCTCCATCTTCAACCGCCTGTGTCATATCATAAATATCAATATAATCACCAAACACTTCACGAGTACTGCGATCCTTTGATGAAATAGGAGTACCTGTAAATCCTATATATGTAGCATTAGGCAGCGTATTTCTGATAATTCGTGCTGTTCCAATTTTTATCTTACCAGTTTTAGCATCAACAGTTTCTGCCAGTCCATATTGTCCCCTGTGTGCTTCATCTGCCATAACTATAATGTTGTTTCGCTCCGACAATGCTTCGTGAGATTCTTTAAACTTCTGCATTGTAGTAAAGATGATTCCATTTGCCTGTCTTCCGGCAAGCAAAGACTTTAAGTTTTCTCTACTTTCAGCATGTACCGGCTCTTGTCTTAAAAACTCTTTACACTTTGCAAATTGTCCATAAAGCTGATCGTCAAGGTCGTTTCTATCAGTAATAACAACTATCGTTGGACAATCCAACGCTTCTTGCAATAAATGAGCATAGAACACCATAGACAGTGATTTGCCGCTGCCTTGGGTGTGCCAAAATACACCGCCCTTACCATCGGTAACGGTAGCGTGTTTTGTGGATTCAATCGCTTTTTTGACCGCAAAGTATTGATGATAACCAGCAAGTATCTTAAATGAATTGATACCCTCGTTAGAAAAGCAAATAAAGTTTTTGATTATATCAAGCAGTCGTGCCTTTCGGAACATCCCCTCAAAGAAGGTATCGAACTGTGCAAACTGTGTATTCTCATAATCTCCATCTTTCGTTTTCCATTCCATAAAGCGGTCTTCACCTGAAGTGATTGTACCTGCCTTAGATGTCAACTGGTCGCTCATAACGCAGATAGCATTATAAATAAACATAGATGGGATTTCCTGCATATAATTACGAAGCTGTCTGTATGCTTCGGAAGCATCCGTTTCTTCACGGGACGGAGATTTCAGCTCAACCAATACAACCGGCAAGCCGTTCAAAAAGAGAATTACATCGGGACGTTTATTGCTGTTCTCAATAAAAGTCCATTGGTTAGCAACGATAAAGGAGTTATTGTCGGGATTTTTATAGTCAACAAGATAGACGATAGAGGAACGCTCCTCGCCGTCAACAAAATATCTTACTGGGATACCGTTTTGTAGATAGTCCATAAATGCAGCATTTTTCTGCACAAGCTCTCCATTTTCAAAATTTTTAAGCTTAAATAAAACATCTTGAATGGCGTCACCGGGCAGACCGCTGTTCAAACGATACAGAGAATCAAGCAAAACATCCTCATATAGTGGATTGTAAAAATCTCTTTCTATATCCGGACCATAAACATATTCATAGCCTAAATCACTTCTAAATAACTCTATTACTGAATTTTCGTAATTAGCTTCCGTATAATTAGCTGACACTTTATTCACCTCTCTCCATTGCTGTAATAAAATCTTCAACCATTTGGTTTAATAATGTCACAATCTGTTCTGCCTTTTGCTTTGCAACATCCCTTGATTCATATTTTTTTAAATAATATCCTGTAATAGACATATTTATTTTACTGAGTATTGGATTACGCTTATACCAATCAACAGTAAAATGTTCTTTTATTATGTTTAATACTTCCTTAACATCTTCTTCTCCAATAATACCTTTAAATCGATCATCAAAATTGTCAAGAATGTATTGTTCCAGTTCCGGTTGTTTTACCCCTATATCCTGCTTACTGCTTGCAGACTCTTCTTCATATTTTGTAAAATCTGTAACAGGATTAACCAGATTACGATTCGCATATTTTATGTAGCTTAGTTGATGCTCTAATTCAGGAAACAGAGTAGCCTCATTTATGTTATACAGATCTAGTTCCTTTAAAATATTTTCTTTATCTTCTCCTGAAATATAAAAACACGTATCGCTAAATTCTTCTTTTAATTTTCCCTTCGCTTTTGATATAACAGAATTCTTGAGCTCATTCTCTTTATTAAAAGAAAAAAGGCTTGTCAGTAAAAATACTCCACTTTGCTTTCTCAATCTTTCATTTGTATAAGTTGGCATTACCATGTAATTATTTTGTATTATTTTTACAAACTCTCCGTAATTTACTAACCAATTATTCTTTGTTCTTTCGTTTATAATCTGATCATGATATAGTCTTTCAAGAACATCAGACAAAGTATTTTCTTTTTCCAAATCATAACTCGCCAAAGCAGACACGATTTGAATTTCAATATCTGTAGGTTGAGATGAGTAGTATTTGTCCGTGTAATAAATCACTCCATATGGTTCTTTTTCCTCTTCTCCATCTTCTGTAACATATTTTACTGCACCATGCTTTTTACATGCAAAGTAGAGGGCAACTAGCGGATTAGTAGTCAAATCCAAAAGACGAGTACACATCCCATAATGCTGGTACTTCGTCATAATATCAAACATCGAATTCAAGTCCCTAAATTCTGTTGGTGACTTCTGCAATGGTATCTGCATCAATTTATGTTCAATGCTTAACATATCATCTCTAAATATACTCGGCTCAATATCCCAGAATTCAGTCTCCTGACCTCTGAAATATAATTCAGTAGAAGTTCCGTCTTGAGCTTCCTTAGTCTCTTTTACCTGTTTTATCATTTCAATAAAAGAACTAACCGAATCAATCAATGTTATATTAGATTCATCAATTTCTTTATATGCCACTTTATCTACTCCTTTGCAAACTAAACGATTATCCTTTGAAGTGTTTTGGCTAGCAGTGCACCACCTGCCAAATTTGCGCTCATAGTATATAAAATTTCAAAAATTACACATACAAATTCTTTGACTTCCCATGGCGTCATCTCCCTTCGCTTTTATCACTATCTTGACAACAGATACAGTAAATAAGACTACAAGCGATGAAATAGCAATTAGTGCAACTAACTCTTGCACTGCAAGCCAAAACACTTCAAGTATGGTAAACAATAATTTACTTGAGCAAGTGCTTGCCATATATCGTCATCGTTTCGTAGATACCTCAAACGAATTGAGACAAACTTGTCGTGCTGACGAATATTTTGATATTTCCATTGGTAAAACTCCTCCGAGAAAAGAGCCACAATGGTTTAGCACTAATCCCAATGATGTTACTTGGGTATCTATTTCCGATATGGGTACTTGTGGTTTATACATTAGCGAAAGCTCCGAACAACTTACAAGAGAAGCTGTTGACCGTCATAATGTCAAAATCGTACCCGATAATACCATTTTGCTTAGCTTCAAATTGACGGTTGGTAGAATTGCAATAACAGACGGCGAAATGACCAGCAACGAAGCCATTGCACATTTCAAAACAAGCAAAAAAGAAATCAACGAATATTTGTATTGCTATCTGAAATGCTTTAATTATCAAACAATGGGAAGCACATCATCAATCGCCACTGCTGTGAATTCAAAAATCATTAAGGGTATGCCTTTCGTAGTACCTACCAATGAAGAAATAACTGAATTTCACAATTTAGCAGCTCCCATGTTTACAAAAATCAAGGCAAATCAAGCTGAAATAAGCAACTTGACAAAGCTTCGTGATACTCTTTTACCTAAGTTGATGTCTGGTGAGCTTGATGTCTCTGAAATCGACCTTTAAGCCGCTAAATTATTGTTTATTTCTTCATTTTCTTCAATTTTAGTATCAATAGAATTTAGTATCTCAACTATTTTCCTTTGAGTTTCTATCTTTGGTAGCATAAGCGGTATCTGTTCGATAACATTTCTTTTGGCAATATTTACTTGTACAGAACCACTTGAACGTGAAACAATAGCATTGTATCCATCTCTTGATGTAAAGAAATATTTCAAATACAATGGCAATATCTTTTTTTGATCTACTCTTAATAGCAGAAGTGCTTGGCTAATAATCCCCTTAGGATCATCACTTCTGATAATAGAAACTTTTCCTACTGTCCCTGAACAACTTATTATTAAGTCATCAGTATTTACCTGAAATCGCTTCATCTCATTGAACTTTTGCTCATCAATATAATATCTAAAATATCTACTATTATAGATAGCATGTTGTTGTTCATATACTGGTATACCATTATCTTTCATATCACATCTTTTGAGTGCTGATCCAAATGGCCCTCTTATATAGCCTTTATCTACTAAAACTTCAGAAAGATGTGTATTGTTCCATTCAGCCATATTCGTTTTCCTCTCTATCCTATATATTTTCGATGAGCAATTTTCACATTACTCTGTTTAACCATTGCATATTGCAAAGTTGTATCTATCTTCCTATGCCCTAAGAGCTGTTGTAACTGCTCAATCGGCATTCCTTTATCTATCGCCATAGTTGCAAGGGTACGCCTGAATTTGTGTGGGTGTACCTTGTTAATTCCTAATTGCCTTCCAAATTCTCTAAGGCGAACCTCAACGCCGCCAATTTTCAACCTTTCATGTGGTGCTTTCAGCGATACAAACAATGCTGAATTATTGTCCATCCTGCTCTCCAAATAGTTCTGCAAATGTATCTTTGTGCGAGCGTCAAAATAGACCACTCGTTCCTTACTGCCTTTACCGAAAACAATACATTCTCTTTCATTGAAATCAATATCATTTCGGTTAAGCAGTACCATTTCGCCAACACGCATACCCGTTGAAGCCAGCATATCAATCATTGCCAAATCTCTCGGCTCGGTGCAGTTATCTCTCATAAGCTCCAACGCTTCATCGGAGTATGTTTCTTTAATGTTCGTGCCGGTTTTTACTCTGTGTATGCGTCTAACTGGGCTTTTCAATATGTAATCCTCATCCTCCAACCAAGAGAAAAAGCTGGACAGAATACGGCGGATATTATCTATAGTAACCTTACTTGACTTCTTCTTTTCCTGATATTCCGTCAGGTATCCTCTGATGTCGTCTGTAACTATGTGTTTAACATCTTTTTGAAGTTCACAAAGCATAGCTTCGATAGTAGCCTTGTAGTATTTAAGAGATTTCTCGGAGCAGCCCTCGACTCGCTTCGCCGAAAGGAACAATTCTACATAGTTCTGCTCCGAGTATTTCTCTTTGCTTTGATTTTCCGTCACCTCATACTTTGCAAGTGTGTATTGCAACACCTCTTGCAATTTTTCATTTTGTGCGTTGTTCAGGTAAGGCAACATTCCCTGAATAACATCTTTGATTAAATCTTGTTTCACAGTCAATTCTCCTTTGAAATATTCTTAGAGACCGACTATGGGGCGGAAGTCCCCCGATATTAACTTCCGCCACCCACGGAAGTTATGGGATATGTTATGATATTGTCAATATTGGTTGACACATTTATCTCAAAGATATCATTTCCTATGCAGCCAGGCCCAGAGATTGGTAGTATCTCTGACGCTTAATCATAGGAGGAAGCCCACCGTTGGCAGAGCAGATCCTCCTGTTGTTCCAGTAACTGATGAAATATCTCCAAATAAGAACTCTCAGCTCATCCGTGGTCAGGCTTTCCGTATTGTAGCGGTCATAGAGAAGCTCGCTTTTCATTCTGGCCCACATGCTTTCACATCGAGCATTATCGTGGCACCTGCCACCATCACTGTTCATGCTTTGTATAATGCCATATTTAGAAAGCGCCTGACGGTAGGTTTCACTGGTATATTGTCTTCCTCTGTCGGAGTGCACAATGGCACCTCGCAGATCAGGATGCGCCAGATAGGCATTATCCAGTGTATGCTCACACAGAGTTGCCTTCATGTTTGTTTCCATTGCCAGTCCCAGAACGCTGGAATCAAAGCAGTCGAAGATGGCTGAAACATACAGTTTTCCATCTTTTGCCTTGATTTCTGTGATATCAGTTACGCATTTTTCAAGTGGCTTATCAGCCTTGAACTCTCTCTTCAGAAGATCATCTGACTTACGTGCTTCCCGATCAGCCTTGCTAATGCCATTTGGCTTGCGCTTTGGCCGATGGACAAGTCCTATTTCATCCATAACCCTGTAAACGGTTCGTTCACTGGGGATCTTGATTCCCGTCGGATTCTTAAGGAGCAGTGCTTGGTACATGCGAATACGTCCATAGGTATCATTGCATTCATCCTCAGCATGGATCACTCTCATGGCATCAGCAAGATCCTGATATTTCCAAGGGCGATCTTTAATAGCAAGATATTTGTAGAAACCCTGGCGGCTGACGCCAAGCATCCGGCAATAGAATGAGAGTTTTCCCTTAATCACGCCGTCTTTCGTTTTTATGGCAATGAACATCATTCTTTGGTTCTTGCTGACTTCCGACGGCTGGCTGCGAAAAAAGCGCTTGCTTCCTCGAGAAATTCATTTTCCTCTTTCAGACGCCGGATTTCTTTGTCCTGATCTTTAACGCGTTTGCGGAGCATGGCAAGCTCCTCAGCAAGACTCATCGCGCTTTCCGGAGTATGTGCACCGTCGCCAATATCCAATGTGCCTGCTCTAACTGCTTTCAGCCATGTGTGGATGGTTCCTTCTGGGATACCTAATTCTTTGGCTGCCTTAGCACCGCCGATTTCTTTGGCAAGTTTGACAGCCTGGATCTTATATTCCTGGTCGTATTTACGTTGGGTTCGTGACATTGAGAGTTCCTCCTTATTCTCTTTTATTATACATGAATTCCTTGAGAATAAGGTGTCAACTTTATTTATACAACATCATTATAAACAATAATTTAGTGGCTTAATCTTTGAGTTTGTTATATTGCTTTTTCCAAGCTCTTGACGGCTTTTTGCATATACAATCCGCAGAGGAAAAAGCACAGATGTTTGGTAAGCCGTTATTTCCGCATATATCCGGATTGTTGGCTCTGCAACCATAGGTCTGTTGTTCGGTATCTTGTAGGTTAAGTGGTGCATTAAATGGTATCGAGAGGTCTTTCTTATTCATAATCTACCTCCGACATATCAATTTCACTGTTCATCAACTTAGGAAGCAAAGTATCTCTTGTTGCGGCAAGTTTTTTATTCTCTATTCGATTTGATATAATCATATCATAGATAGGCTGAAGCAAAGCACCTATGCGGTTATAGTCAGCTTCATTTGGAATAAGAACTTCTGCTTTTGCAAGCTCATCTCGTTTAATATGACCCATTGTCGTGGCTTTATCGGCGGCAACAGCCACAAAGCGGTCAAGGTGGTGCTTTGTCCAAGCATAATAAAACCATTTATCATATTTGCTTGATGTGACCTTGAATAAATGTTGATTCAAACCGCATATACCGCCACACCAAAGGTCAACCAATAAGCTACCCGACCAAGAAAAAATAACATCGCCATCGTGAATGATATAATCGGATTTAATACTTGGAGAGCATAACTCGCTATTATCATCACAACACCCTTGACGAAGTTCCTTGATTTTAAGAACCGGAATGCCGCTTTCGTCAGCGGTTGGACGATATTTTTGCATAGCAAGACCATTTAGATAGTTTGCAATGTCTATCAAACTGGCTTGTTTCCAGCCTTCGGGTAGCGTATCAAGCGATAAAAACTCATTTGCGAATATCGCCTGAGCTTGCTGCTCTAAATTATTGTTTATCTCATTATTAAGCTTTATCTTATCATCAAAAGTCTTTAGCACCCCTCCTATCTTTCTTTGTTCCTCAATAGGTGGCAATTCAACATCTAAATTAGCAACAACATCAGTCTGAACTCTTTGCCGACCAGATGAACCTACCATAGATTTAATAGCCGGATTGCGAACCAATGGACTACATATCAAATAGTACAAGAAATCAGCATCACTTACATCATCAATAGCTCGAAAGACAATGTATTCCGTTGATCCAAAGCCTATTTCATCAGTACTCAAAATTGAAACTTTTGCAATTTTTCCGTTTTCAAGACAAGGAGTAATTCTTGCCATAATCGTATCACCATTTCTAAATTTTGTGCCACCCTTATATTCCTCAAACACAAATTCTGGAATATCTCTACAAAATGGCTGCAATTTATCCATTGGCACTTTCTTTGCAACAACGCCCTTACCAATACTCTCTCTTGGATTGATATAAGTGATTTCTGATAGCTTTTTCGTAGTCCAATTATACTTCATACCCAATCGCCCCCAGTTTCCTACGAATTTCTTCTTCCAACTCATGAGACTTTGCAAACATATCTGAAAGCTCTGATGTAAGGCGTGTCATCTTTTCTTCAAATGTTTCTCCGTCATCCGGGGCTTCTTCAATACCAACATATCTACCTGGTGTCAAAATAAAGTCCTGCTTTTCGATTTCTTTAAGGTCTGCTACAGCACAGAATCCTTTCACATTTTCAAGCGTACCATCTTGAAATGATGTAAATGTATCAGACAATTTCTGAATATCTTCATCCGTAAAATCTCTGTGCTTGCGGTCAACCATATAACCCATCTTCCGGGCATCTATAAATAAGGTTTTACCTTTCTGCTTTTTATTCTTAGAAATAAACCAAAGTGTAACCGGAATTGTAACGCTGTAGAATAACTGTGTAGGCAGTGCAACAATCCCCTCTACAAGGTCCGCCTGAATAATGTTCTTTCTGATTTCTCCCTCACCACTAGACTGAGATGATAAAGCTCCATTAGCAAGCACAAGACCTATTTTTCCATTTGGTGCAAGATGATGTATCATATGCTGAATCCACGCATAGTTGGCATTTCCTGCTGGCGGCGTTCCATATTTCCACCTAACATCATCTTTTAACTTGTCTTGTCCCCAGTTTGAAAGATTGAATGGCGGATTTGCCATAATAAAATCAGCTTTAAGCGTTTTATGTAAATCATTGAAAAATGTATCTGCCTGATAAGGTCCAAAATCTGCATCGATACCGCGAATAGCCATATTCATCTTTGCCATCTTCCAAGTATCAGCGTTAGACTCCTGACCATAAACAGCGATTTCTCCACGTTTGCCACTGTGTGCCTGGATAAATTTTGCACTCTGAACAAACATACCACCCGAACCACAGCATGGGTCATATACACGACAGTTTTTGAATGGTTTCAAAATAGCAACGATTGTTTTAACAATACTTGCAGGCGTATAGAACTCGCCACCCTTAACACCTTCGTATGCTGCAAACTGTTGAATACAATACTCGTATGTTCTGCCAAGAAGATCTTTGCTTTCTTCTGTATCGCCCATATCCATATTGGTGAAAAGATCCACAACCTCTCCTAATACTCGCTTATCCAAATCTGGACTTGCATAATTCTTTGGAAGCACATTTTTAAGAGTTGTATTTTCTTTTTCAATAGCTCTCATTGCATTATCGATAACAATACCAATTTCCGAAGCATGTGCCGCAGAAGCAATCTTGCTCCAACGGGCATCCTCTGGTACAAAGAAAATATTATCTTCTGCATATGCATCCTTATCATCTTCAAAACCATCGCCCTCTTCAACGAGCTGTTCATATCGTTTTTCAAATGCACTTGATATGTAACGCAGAAAAATAAGTCCTACGATAACCTTCCTGTATTCTGCTGCCGGAATGTGTCCCCAAAGAACACAAGCTGCATCCCAAATTTGTTTTTCAAAGCCAATGTTAGCATTATTTTGAACTGCCATTTATAAATTCCTTTCTATATCTATTAGTAACTTGCTATATTTATCTGCACATGCTTCTCCATTTCGCAATATCACTCTCGTTCTATTTCCACAATATCATCAAAGCCACATTTCAATTCAACACATATCCTAGCCAGTATATCTAACGATACCTGTTGGTCATTATTCATTTTTGTAAATGTACTTGGTGCTATTTGTGTTTTCTTTCTTAATTCCGTTTTTGTCATATCCCTATCAATTAACAACTTCCATAAAGGTTTATAAGTTATTTTCACTTGATTCTCTGACATGTTATTTCCTCCGATTATCACGTCAAATTGTCCTTGTATCTTGATTTTTATTATATCATCAGTTTTTCGCTTATGCAATTGCAAATTTTGAGTTCTCGAAATCATGCACGTATAGTATTATCCATAAAAAATTGAGCAGAAGGAATCATCTCCCTCTGCCCCTATTCCACATCTTATCTTCTGCTTTATCTTTGCCAGCATCTCTATCGACACTCTCATCATAAATTCTCTGAAACTCCTCATAAAGCTCATCTCCAGCCAGCTTTATCTCCAGCCTTTTCATTACTTCCGAGAACAACCTTATGCTGCCGCCTACATCAGCAATATTAAACCCGAATATATCAGCCTTAACAGAATCACTGACATTCTCATAACCACCACGCTCTGATATTCTCCTGACAATCCATCCAACTTCGTTCACAGACTCTTTTTCTTCATATTCTACCAATTCACTTTTACCTGTTTCATCAGTTATACCTTCGTCCATTCTTGCCACATTCTCATCAAACAGATTGTGAACCTTTGACATTTCTGTTCCTTCTAAATCTATCTGTTGTTTACCTGCAACATTAATTTGCTCCTCTTGTCCATTTCCATCATTATGGCTATTAGCAGGCTGATTCATTACAACAACATCTTTCTCCGGCTCAACAACCGCTTCCGTTGTTCTCTCAACCAGCATATCCTCTTCTATCCCCGGTATCTCAATCTCCTTATCCCCAACAATCTCATCATCCTCCGACACCGCATAATAAGCCGTATACAAATCCTCTTTCATAATACCTTCCACAAGCTGTAACTGCCTCTTAACATTCCTTTTCTCCTGCTTCAGCTCATCCAGTTCTTCCTGTGCTCCAATATGCCACTCCTGATACTCACGATACTGCTCATCTGTCTTAATCTTTCGTTTCCTGCTTGAGTTTTCCTTATAAATCTCTTGCTGTCTGTCATCAATCTGCTGCATCTTTTCTTTCTGCTCACTTCTGAAATCTACAAGTCCAACAACATCCCTGATATCATTATTTACCAATAACAGGTATTCGTCCTGCAGCTGATGAAACCTTTTCAAATCTTCTGTATATTTTGCTCCACCAACAACAAATCTTTTCTGCTCCACAATCCTCAATCTGTATAGCTTTGCATAAAACTGCTTCTGATATGGTGACAGCTTCGCTCTGTGCAATCCTCTGATATCAGACGAATAAAAGTGAGGCATTCTCATCCATGGCATATCTACATGATGTCGTAACTTATCCTCTGCAAACATTTCATCCATCTTTGCCAGACTGTGATAATATCGAAATCCCGGTGCCTGCACCTCCATCCAGACACCTTTCTTGAATACATACCCTAGACTCTTCATAAGATATTGAAAATGCTCCACATTGCCTGCCGAATACGCACACATCTTTGCATCCTGAAGAATAATCTCCTTCATGGACATTTCCTTTTCCCACTTATTCCTGCTGATATTCTTTGGATGTCTGCTATACTCTGCAGGCATTACTGAAAGTCCAAGCTCATCACAATATTTATTCGTAATCGGCTGCAAATGATTCTTCCAGTTACCTTTCGGCGAATTATACTTTTTCCCTGTTGTCAGGCTGACACTGTTCCATATCAGATGCCCATGCATGTGCTCCCTGTCAGTATGAACCGCATACACAGCCTCATAATCATCCCCTAACACCTCCTTTGCAAAATGTTCCAGCACATACATCGCCTGCTCTGCAGTTACCTTTTCCTCTGGTGAGAAAGATATAATCACATGATAGCCCTGCCTGTTACCAGTCTTATGGAATATATTCTTTGTTTCCGCCATCTGCTCAAATGCTGTATCTGGCAGGCAGTTGATACCGCCTACCAATACGCATTCTTCTGTCTTATCTGGATTTTGGATATAATTCAGTGCATTTTCCAGATGTGATGCTGGATTTCTGCCTTTGGATTCCTTGATATTTAAGATCTTTGTAATCGCCATATTTCCAGCACCTCCCCAAATGTTTTCTTTACATCATCCAGACTGTCCTGCAGTCTGTCTATATCCCTGAAATAAATATCCCCTTTTACATTTGCAAGTTTTGCCATCTGGTTAATATTATTAGCAATACCCGCAACAATCCGTATTATTCTTGCCCTGTCATCTGGATAGCTGTTGTCAATGTTGCCGCCTGTCCTAATTAATTCTCTGATATATGCGCTCATCGTCATTCCCGTCCGCTTGAGTGCTTCATTTAATATATCCATATCTTTCTCTGACAGTTTCACAGACACCTTGTAATCTTTCCTTTCAGATTTGTATCTTCTCTTTCCATCTGCCATAATGCCATCCCCTTTCGTATATAAAAATTTCTGTATTAAACCAATTTCTTTTTATCTGTACCATTGCTTCTTCATCCTTTCTAAAAGTTCTGCTTATAGGTTTTGCAAGATGCGGAAAAGGTCGGACCTTTTCCCGAAAAAATATAAACGCCATTAGCGTTTACATCTTTTCCGTCTTGGCAGGAGCTCCTGCACCCGATATATGATATGTGGTGGTTAAAGTTCCACCACAATTACGGATATGGTGTTTTTTATGCCACCACTTTGTGCAAAAAACACTGTATTTTACCACCACAATATTATCGAGCTTAAATATTCATAATAAAAACCACCTCTTTGTTCCACCACATTTCAAAAGTGGTGGCACTTTTTGCCACCATTTTGCAGTTTTGGGGGCACTTTCTTCCAACACACTTTTTTCATCTCGATTTGAGTGGCGGCGCTTTTTGCCGTCACTTTGCCATTTTGGTGGCGCTTTCTGCCACCACTTTCATATTTTGACGGCACTTTCCGCCCCCACTCGCTGTTTTCTCCTATTTAACTATCTCTTTTACCATTGCATCCGCTTCCGATATCACATTTTCTGCTACCTCTGCATCCTCTTTCAGCAATCTATTTGTTTCCGGCTGTATATCCACTTCAGCCTGTTCACTTATCACAGAATCCTCAACTGCAGCTTCATAATCCTTTTCTTCTGCAACCTTACTCCGGTTACGCTCCGACTCATAATCCGGATTGTAATAATCTTCGTAACCATAGATTTTCTGTTCAAAGTACTTCCTTGGACATTTGCCCCGCATGGTGAAATAACCTTTTGCCTCAAGCTCTGCATTATATTCCTTTATAATTGCATATGCCTTTGTCATCCCAATACCAAGCATCTGACTTATCTCACCTGCATCTATAAATGCTTCCTTTATACCTTTCATACAGCTCCTCCTTTCGTAAATTGTTATCTTAAGTACGTTTTTCATAAATCAGCTATCCTATTCTTTATTTAATCCGTACTTTTAATTCGTGTTTATAATAATATTCTTTTCAAAATATGTCAATAGAATTTTTAAACAATACGCACTTGCAATTCGTTTTAGCTTATGATAAAGTATTCTTACAATCATATAAAAGTCACTTGCTGATACGCATTTCATCGATTATCAGATGATTACGCATTTTAGCAACGGACTATTTCATAATAAGGATGGTGAACAAAATGGCTTACTCTGATTCCATTAAACTGAATATGTCTTCTCCTGAAGAAATCGGAAAGGCAATACAGAAACGGCGCAGAGCACAAAAGATTACACAGAAAGAGTTCGCACAGCGGCTGGGTAAATCAGAACGTACTATTCAGAAATATGAATCTGGTGAAATACTGATGAAGATAGATGTTGTAAAGCAGATTGCTAATGAACTGAATATTCCTTGGCAGGAGCTTTTATCATCAGAAGATACCAATATTTCTGATGATAATACTACATCTGAATATCCTGCCTGTGAATTTAATACAATGTCAGATGTTATCAATGCTCTGTTTGCCATAACAGAACTTACAGATTTTTCATTTGAACTTACTAACACTAAACCGCCTGAAAGCCCTGAATGGACTGCTGGTATCAGTGTTAATGGCAAGGGCAGTGGAAAATATGATGCAGATTTCTGTCTCTTTATGGAAAGCTGGATAGAAAAACAGCATATGCTACAGGCTGGAAGAATCACTCAGGAAAAGTTTGATTCGTGGAAAGCTGATATGTTAGCATATTACAAAGATACTCATCTTGACAGATAAGCTTACACATTTGAAAATGAAATAGACCAAAGATTCATTACTTGCGTAAAAAGAGCTCCGGCACAAACCTTCTCACAAAAGGAAATACCGAAGCTTATGTAAGTGACTTACCCGAAGGCTTTATAATCACCCTAGACAAGTAGATTATATCATAGCCTTTGGATGAATGCACAACAATTTTTACAAAAGGAGATGATATTTATGCCAGCATACAAAGATAATAATACTGGTAACTGGTTCGTCAAGTTCTATTATACGGACTGGCAGGGAATCAAACAACAAAAGAGGAAAAGAGGTTTCGCCACCAAAAAGGAAGCCTTGGCATTTGAAAGAGATTTCTTAGAAAAACAATCTGCTAACCCAGATATGACTCTGCAGAATCTCTACGAACTTTATATGGAAGATATGACAGCAAGATTGAAGCCTTCCACAATTCTGACAAAGAAAAACATTTACAGGACTCACATTTTCCCATTCTTTGGCAAGAAGCCTGTAAATGAAATAAAGGCATCAGATGTGAGGCGATGGCAGAATCAGCTAATGAATTCACCTAAAGAATACTCGAAAACTTATCTTAAGACAATCAATAATCAGCTTACATGTCTCATCAATTATGCCAAACGCTTTTACGACCTTAACACTAATCCATGTGGCAAGGCTGGAAGCATCGGTCAGGCAAAAGCTGATGAAATGGACTACTGGACTTACGATGAGTATATCGCATTCCGAGAAGGTGTGAGGGATAAGCCACTTTCCTATCTCTGCTTTGAAGTCCTGTATTGGACAGGTATAAGAGAAGGTGAGCTGTTGGCACTGACATCTGCTGATATCGACTTTGTTAACAAGCTTATTGATATCAATAAGACGTACCAGAGGCTTCAGGGCAAGGATGTCATCACAACTCCCAAAACGAGAAAGAGCAAACGAAAGGTTCCGATTCCAGACTTTCTGTGTGACGAGCTAAGGGAATTTATCTCAACCAGATATATGATTGCTCCTGATGAGAGACTTTTCCCTATAACAAAATCCTATCTCTCGCACGAAATGATAAGAGGCTGCAAAAACACAGGTGTGAAAAAGATACGAATTCATGACATTCGTCACTCACACGCCAGCCTGCTCATAAATCAGGGTTGTGATGCATTAATCCTCGCAGACAGGCTTGGACACGAGAAAGTATCTACAACACTGAACACATACTCCCATCTGTTTCCACATAAGCAGCAGGAGCTCGTGAACAATCTGGAGCAACTGGCAGCTGCAGCAAGTGTTACACCAACACCAGAACCACCAGATGGAAATCTATTACTTGAAGCAGCAAATCTTCCATATGGTCCAGCACCATTAACAAAAAATAAGACATCTGCCAAAATAATACAGATGCCTCAAAGAAAAATAATTTAACACAAACCTACACTAATTTGCCACCAAAACGATGTGATACGGAGTACTTGCTATTAGTAGCAAAATAGTAGCAGAGCAAAATAAAAAGTCCTGGAAGCCGCTTATTCAGCGGGTTCCAAGACTTGTGGCTCTTATTCAAACTCTTGGGCGGAGAGATTAATTTGGTTGTTTCTCGGTACACATTTGTGTGTTTTATTCTTCATATTCATCATATTTTGCATTTTTGTGTACCTCACCCAGAATTTTTAGAGCCAAAATGGAGCCAATTATAATCCAACAAATACATGATGTAATTATGCATTCACATATCAAAAATGCTTAGCTGTGTTTCTTTTAATGAACCAACTTTTCTGATAGTAATTTTGTCATCTTCTTGGACTTGACCACATAGAAGTGGCGATAAAGGATCATATTTAGCAGCATTTGTTTCTACACTTTTCGAACTATAGTTTGCATAACAATATGCACATCCATTTTTACATGTATTATAAGTACCTATTTCAACACTTTCAACACATCCACATTCTATACGCTGATTCTTATCTTTTTCGACATTTAATTTGCATCCAATAATCTTTTCAATCAATTCTCTATCTATGCAGGAATTATGAACTATACCACATTCATCTAAGTCTATTTTTTCCGCGCAACTTCCAAGCTTTATATTATTATCTGCTGCTATCTTGCTTAATTCCTTAGCAAATTCTCTCAACTCATAATCGCTTAATTCATAACTTAACAGCCCATCCATATTTTTCTTATTCTTAGGATAAATATCCACAAAGCTAATCACACATTTTTCTGTATATCCGCTTAATACCTCTGCAATACTCTTAAATGCTTTTATGTGATATTCTTTCGTATATCTATCCGAAAAGAATATAGGATCATATCTCCAAACAACTCTTTGCTTACCTATTTTATCAGACAACTTTTGAAATATTGGAATCATGGTAGTTTTTTTATTAGGTAAATTTGCCTCAACATCATTTCCATACCCAGTTAATGTAAATTGAAAATAATAACTATAGTCTTTTATCTCATCAAGTCTTTTCATCATTGGCAAAGGGTTCTTTGTCCAAAACACAATACAATCTACAATATCTGGTGTTATTTTTATTTCGCTTATCTGATGAGCATTCATCGGATTACGAACATATAGAAATCCCTCTTTTATTCTATTGTAGAACCATTCCGAATAATAATTAGGAATATCTGTTCTTCTACTCACACTTAATATCATCTAGCTCATCCTTTCAAACATAATTACCTGATATCTAATATGCTTTACTCTTAAAATAGGCCATCTGCTTAAATATTTCTGACAATCAGATTGACAATTCATTTCTTGAATCTTATAATTCACACATTCCATATTTAGATTTGTCACAAACTGTAATGCACCTTGCGGATACTGAAAATCATTATCTAATGATACAATGCCATCATTGCAATCATAATATGCATATCGATTATACGGCCATTTGGTATAGAAACCATTTTTACTTATTGCTTCAATTAAGCATTTTGTTTTTTGCATATCTCTATCCATACTCCCCTGATCTTCCCTAAGAGATATACAAACAAAAAATCTATTTTTTTGTATCTTCTTTGACGAAAAGCTATTTGCCATAGCATTCAGTTCACTATCAGAGAACTCGCTAATTGACTTTGGGAAAAAATACACATCGGAGATAAATTGACTATTATTTGTGAAAATATCAGCTGCATTTCCAATTAAATAATGTACTTCATCATTTTGCCTTTGGGGAATTTTGTAGTTCCAGTCAATTATATCTATTCCAACATATCTTATGCTACAATCCATTTTACTCTTCATTTCTAATGCATGTATCAATGACCAATAATCTATCATCGATCCACATCCTACCGATGTTACCGAAATATGATTAGTATCATCTATCTGAGATAATACATCCAGATACATTCTACTATATTCAAATGCATAAGCAAATGCATATCTTAATAAGTATAACTGCTGAATATTTATATCTGTGTAATCAGGAATTGCTCCTGCTTCAAAATTTAATTCTTTAAATTTACATAAGCATACATCATTATCAACATAACTTTGCAAATCTTCATATATTCCTTGCAAATATTGTGTTATATCAATCATAGAAATCCCTCCTTAACTCCATATATACAATTACAGATATCATTTTATATACTGATACTTGTTTATATTATACAATATCCAACAAAAAATAGCCATTACAATCAACTCTCATACCTAAAAACTCCCTAGCCATCATTTCCGCCGTAGCCCGGTTATACCCCTTTTTCAGATACCCCTGCACAATCGTCCCAAACATTCCCTTAACCATATCATCCTCAATATCACAATATGCCTGCATCTCACCAGACAAAGCCATTACCACATACTCTATTGGCTTGTTATCCAACAACCTATGCAACTTCGCCAGTGACTGCTCCGTTGTCCTCAGAGCAGCCTCCACTTCTTCACACTTTATCCGTAACATATTTCCATCTGTAAACCACACCTCAACATAGCCGTTATCCATTTTATAAGCACATTCCACGATATTATCCATTCGATTATCTTTCATCTCATCAATCCATCCTTCCAATTATCTTGTCCCATAAGACCTGTCATACCGCCTTATCTGCTGCTCTGTACGCTCCTGTTCCTTTACCTTACGAATAATCGTATCAATCTGCTCTGCACCGGCATATCTCTTCACACGCTCCAGATCATCAGCCTTTTCCTGCAACAGCTCTGTCTTATCACTCATATTCTTAATCTTGCCCTTGTAAAACTCCACATCATCTGACAATCTCTTCTTTTCCTTTTGAAGCTGTATTACTTCCTCTTTTAGCCTTACACACTGGATTGTCAGATTCTTTATCAGTGTTTTAAGCTTATTCACAAATGGCATGACTACCTTATCCCGAAATGACTTAGCACTTGCAAATGCTCCCGGCTCCGGCAACTGCCATTCCGGTGCTTCATCATACTTCCTTACATCACGCTGCAATAATTGCTCCGACTGCACCATCTGCTCTATATGGCTCTTAAGCTCATTCTGTTGCTTTTCAAGTTGAACATTATTCTGTTGCAAATCATTGTATTTCTGTCTTAATACCTGATTATCAGATTTCAATGAATCATTCCTTTGCTCCAGAGTGTGATTGTCAGCAGATAACTGATCATTCACATTCTTCAATTTACTATTCTTATATTGTAAATCTTCATTCCTTTGTTCCAGTTCTTCATTATCTGTCTGCAACTGTAGCTGCTTCTGCTTCAAATCATGATTTTCCATGCGAAGTCTGTCCTTGCGACTTTCAAGCCTTGTATTCTCCATCCTCAAATTCTGATTACCTGCAAGCAGTACTTCCTTCTCTTGTTGTGCTATAGTTCTCTCTTCATTTGCCTTCTGTATAGCTTCCTCAGCCAGTTCCTTTTCTATAGTAACATTTTGCAATTCCTGTTTCTTTACAGAAACCGCTTCCCCAAGCTGTAAAACCACCGAAGATATTTCCTGTTTTTGGCTATCCAGCTCAGCTACTTCTTTTGCTCGCTCTTTCTTTTCAAATTCAAGCACCGACAAATGCTTCTCATGTGTTCCCTTTTTCAGCCATTCCACACCATATCGCTCCATGACTGTAGCAAGTTCCTGCTTCTCTGATGCAATCCATTGATTTAATTCTGTTGCACCCCTTGTACCACCAGCAAATCCTTCTGCCGCTAGTGCAGATTTTAATGATACCCTTGTATCAAGTCCTCGCTTACTTCCTGTAATATATGGTACAAAATCAATGTGCAGATGCGGTGTTTCTTCATCCATATGCAAATGTGCCGCGAATACATACAAGTACGGATTTCTGGCTTGGAACTCATCCATAAATTCCGTTAAAATCTTTTTTGCCAACACTCCGTCCTCACTTTTGGCATTCATATCATCCTTGTTTCCAATCTGAAATATTACTTCATGAAACAACTTTTCCTGCTTGCCTCGTCTGATTTTCTCATAGTAATCATCAATCACACGATCTTTCCGTTTCTGTTTTGCATTATATCGTTCCAATGCCTCATCAAACAGCTTATGATAAACTTGTTTAATATCTTCCTGACAAAATTCCACATTATCAGCACTTCTGTTTTTATCTACATTCTTAGCTGTAAATGCTCTGGTATTATGGTTCACAGAACCTTTTCCGATCATTGCACTTATCGTTCTCTCCATAGGCAATCTTCCCCTTTCTTTTATCTGTCATATTAGCGCCGGATATCGGCATAGAGCGAGGTTTCCTCGCTCTGGCTTTGTTACTTTCGTCGAAAGTAACGCAAAAGCACTTTTGACAGCTGTCGCCATCAAAAATGCAACCTAACAAGTCAGGTTTTGCGCCCTGCCGGGAGCTTTTCTGCCTGCGGCAGTCAGTGTACACAAGCCTCCACTGTGTCAAGCACACCACATTTTCCTTATCGATTCTAACGGAAGCGTGACACGCAGCCGTTATATATGTTTAAGAAAAAACTACCACCGGAAGCTCTCCGGCACACCTCGTCTATCCAAATATTCCTTTCGAGCCTTTTCCTTTTCTTCTTCCGTTGGTGCAGTCTTATATTTTGTATATAATTCTCTCATTACCATTGCATCCAGTTTCTTCTCTAGTCCCTGTTTTATCTGAGGCAACATTTTCTCCTGTTCCAACATAAAATATCTCATTATCGCAACGAAAAGTTCTTCTGAAATCTGTACATTTTTCATATCAATCCACCATTCCTTTCCTAACTCGTTCAAGACCGCAACACTGCAAAGTCTATATGCTTTGCAACCTTGCAAAGTTTATCTCCGCAATTTCTATATAGCCTGCAATGTTGCGTTCTTACCCTATCTCTGTTTTACTGTATCCAGTTCCCAATACCACGAGTTATTGATTTTCTTTGCCCGGATGCCCAATTCTTTCTTTGCATTTTCCATTGTTCTCTTTGAAATGCCCTGTTCATCAGCCATTTCAAAAACTTCATTACTCTGCACCATATTAGTTGTTTCTGCCAATTCACGAAGCATTTGCTTTGCCTGTTCCAGCTTATTTGCCTTTGGTGCAATACCGCCAAGTACTTCATCTGCGGTAATCTCATAATCTCCCAACCAATGAAAGCCCATTTCTGATAGCATAAATGCCTTTGGATGTCCAAATGCCGCAAGATTATTCTTTATCTGAACAACTGCTCTTGTATTAGGTTCTCCCTCTATTCTGCCGACCAGAAGCACACTCCTCGCCACAGCAAAGAAGTCAATGGAACCCATGCCCCTGTATGCTGCTTTATTCCCCGATGCCTTATTCATATGACCAATAAGAAGAATTGCACACTGGTATTTCTCTGCTAATGCTCCCAGCTTCTTTGTCATATCTCTTGCCTCATTTGCCCGGTTCATATCCATACCACCACCGAGATACGCCTGTATCGGGTCTAATATCAATACTTTTGCCTCAGTCTTAGCAAGCGCCTCTTCCAGTCTTTCATCTGCCATAGATAAAGATTTATCACTTTCATCAATAACCAGTATCTTTTCACAGTCCGCCCCGGCAAGTTCAAGCCTCGGCTTTACTGTATCTGCCATTCCATCCTCTGCTGTCTGATAAATGACATTTACCGGTTCCTGCACATTCATATCTCTGTCGAGACTTTCTCCCTTTAACAGCTTTGCTGCTATATTTAACACCAATGTAGTCTTTCCATCACCCGGATCTCCCTGAATAATTGTCAGCTTCCCATATGGTATAAACGGATACCACAGCCATTTCACTTCCTGTGTCTCAACCTCCGACATCCGTATCATCTTTAATTCTGTCTTTTGTCCATCCATAAAAGTCCTCCACCTTCACATCTTTTATTTGCTACTAAGAAGAACCTCTGTTATACTCTAATTGTATTTACATTGGTAACAGAGGTTTTCTTTTGTTATCACAAGTCCTAACAGTTGCCGCTGTCAGGACTTTTTTCTTTATCAGTCTGTGTTCCCTGCCAGAGATACTTGGCACCATCCAGCATAGAAATAATCGCCTGCAACATATCCATACAGTCATTTCGCATATCTTCCAAACCGTCAGCAGTAAGTGTTACCTCCTGCTGTTCCAGTTGTTTTACCAGCTCAGAAATATTGGTCTGCATATTCTGCAATTCCTCTACCAGTCGGTAAATGACATCTTTCTTGCCTACAACACATATTCTGTTATAAATGCAGGAACGGACAAAATAATCTTTCTTCTGCATACCACTTGCAAGTATCTTGGCTTCAATCATCTCCCGCTCTCTGTCTGATACACGAAAGCTGATTGTTGGATGTATGTGTACTCCGCTCATAGCTCGTCCTCCTCATTCTCCAGTTCTAATCTGTCTGCCAGTTCTGCCTGCTTATTCGGGTATAAATGTGAATAAGTATTTAATGTTGTTTCTATCTTTTCATGTCCTAGTCGCTCCGCTATTGCCAAGGGCTGAAATCCAAGTTCCACCAGAAGTGATGCGTGGCTGTGACGCAGATCATGAATACGGATTCTTTTAACTCCTGTTTCCTTTATGCCTCGTACAATCTCATGCTCCATATAAGATTTTGTAAACCGGAACATTCTTTCATTTGGCATAATTCCATATAAACGACTGCAATATTCTTTTAACTCTTCTGCCAGAAATGGTGGTATTGTAATCTTACGATTGCTCTTTGGTGTCTTAGGCGGTGTAATTACATCTTTTCCATCCAATCTCTGATAGGATTTAGAAATGCTTATAATTCGTTTTTCCAAATCAATATCTTCATAGGTGAGTGCCAGCAATTCTCCTATACGCATTCCTGTCCAATACAAAAGCATAAATGCCATTCTCGCCTCTGGTTTCTTATCCATAGACGGAAGAAACTGCTTAAACTCCTGTTTTGTCCAGAACTCCATATCATCAGCCTTGCTCTTCCCGATACTTCCTGCTTTCCTGCATGGATTATCGTTCAAGTCATAATATCTGACCGCATAATTGAATAGTGCTGCCAACTGGTTATTAATACTTTTAAGATAAGTCGGTGCGTACCCCTGCTTAATCAATTCATTCTGCCAAGCCCTGATATCTGAAGTCTTAATCTCACACATCTTTTTCTTTTTGAAATATGGTGTAACTTTCAAATCAAACACATATCTTTTATTCTTGATTGTGCTTTCTCTAAGCCGGTTCTCCACATCAGCGAAATAGATTTCAACAAAATTCTCAAAGTTAATATCCAAATCTTTTCTCTGCTGTTGCCGGAAGTTACGCTCCCATTCCTCTGCTTCTGCCTTTGTCTTAAAGCCTCTTTTGTTCTTTTTATGGCGTATGCCTTGCCAGTCTTCATAATAGAACTGGCTACGCCAAGCCTTACCATCTCTTGTAGCCGGCATATTATCATCTCCTCTCCTTTAACCAACTGCCATGCCATAAAACTTTTCTTCAAAATACTTTGTAGGTACCTTGCCTGAAATCACTCGATAGCCTTTTTCTTTCAATTCATTATTAAGACCACGAATGATTTTGTAAGCATATCCTCTTGATACTCCAAGAATCTGTGCAGCTTCATCTGCTGTTACATACATCTTCATCGTATTCTCCATATTGTGTTCTCCTTTCGTATTTCATTTTAGTACACTTTTGTGACCTTGTTTATCCATATTATATGGTACACATTTGTGTCTGTCAAGTAATTCATCAAACTTTTTATACACAAATGTGTCCTATTGTGATAGAATAGAGCTAACAAATCATAAAGGAGCTGTTTTATGACTACTGGAGAAAAGATTAAATACTTTCGCAATATGCGTGGAATATCACAGGAAACGCTTGGTCAGTTGTCCGGCATAAACTCCGCAACAATAAAGAAATATGAATATGGTATCCGCAATCCTAAGCCAGACCAGTTACTAAAGATTGCAAATGCATTAGGTATCAGCATCAATATTTTTATGGATTTTGATATAGAAACTGTTTCGGACGTGTTATCTTTACTGTTTAAGCTGGATGACCAGATTGATATGAAATTCGAGGCAGAAAAGGACAAAGACGGAAACTTTAAGCCTGCTACGCTCAGAATGTCCTTTAAGAATCCTATGATAAATAAAAAAATCTGCACTTATATGAAAGCTCTGGAACTCAGGGAAAATATGATAAATTCAAAAGATGATTATTCCGAAGAAGAGTTCAATGCTAGCTTGCAGCGTATCAATGAGAACATTGAAGAAATCAAGCAACACCTGCTTGATGACAACATGGTTGTGTCGAAAGGGACTGACAAGCTTACTGTAAAAATTTTCCCAAATTAGCGAAACCTCTTGAATTATCAGACATAAGATGATAATATCTAATTAAACAGAAAGCACCCACTCCAAAGGTGGATGCTCCGAGTTTAGGTTAATGAATGTCCTTAAGGACACCGCCTATCCTGTGGATCAGACAGGATAGGCATTTTTATTTTCGCTTGTTTCTCTTATCGAGAAAGGCAAGCAACGCTACAATCAAGCTACCAAAGGACATCAGCAATGCTAATATCCCAATGAAAATCGAAATGATCTCATAAGCCGTCATCGGCGCCACCTCCCTTCCTATGTATTCCGTTAAACCGGTATCATAAAC
Source organism: Roseburia sp. OF03-24 (assembly GCF_003463035.1). NCBI lineage: Bacteria > Bacillati > Bacillota > Clostridia > Lachnospirales > Lachnospiraceae > Roseburia > Roseburia sp. OF03-24. The sequence goes on from NZ_QSCK01000040.1 coordinate 28,505, forward strand.
TCGGGAGGCTACCACCCTGTCATGGGTACTTTCCTTAGACGATATTGTACCATAAAAAACAAAACATCTGCAATATACAATCCCACAAAATCACCCTTCAAATGACTGATAAATATTAATCACTAAAAAAACTTTTAATCTCCTCACTTATTCTTCCATACTCATAATCATGCACATAATGTGGGCAATCCAATTCTATGTACTTCCCAGACTCCACTTCTGAGATGTATTTTTCCTGTATCCTTCTCCATGTTTCTTTATCAAAACCAGTTCCACCAGTTCCATCAGAAATAAAAAGCAGCATAGGAACCTGTGGTACTCCATTTTGAGCTACAATTCTTGCATTATCCTTAACACTCTTCGCTTCATTTATCATTGTTACAGTTGCCGTTCTGTTATAAAAAATTGCTCTATACCTATTCTTTTCGTCATTAGTCAACGTTCCATGCTTTATAGCATCACTTTCCGCAAGTGTAGGAATTAGTCTGGTAATTCCTAAATTCGCTGCATATTGTCCAAATTTCATTAGTGGAAGATTTATTTTCATATTCTCGTAATATTCTGGCACAGCCATATCCAAACCTATGATTGCTTCAATTTCATCCGGATATTCTTGTGCCCAATACAGGGTTTCAATTCCAGACATAGAATGCGGACATAAAACATATGGACCATCAATTCCTGCTTTATTCAAAGCTAATCTTGTTTCAGATAATACAGTCTGTATGTTTCTGTATTCATCAACAACATCACTATATCCATATCCAAACTTTTCAACAACAACAATTCTATACTCGTCGCTTAACAATGAATATAGGGATTTAAAATCCAGAATGGGAGAACACGTTCCGCTCCCAGACAAAAACACAAGCGTTTTAGAACCACTCCCCTCAACATAAATGCTAATATTATTTCCATTTATATCTATAAGCTGCCCTAATGGTTCCCTTAATTTTTCCTCTTTCCTAAGCTTATACCTATGATAAACAAAGCAAATCAAAATTAAAATAACAATAATTGCTACTATCCATAATAACACCCGCAACATTGTTTTAGTTCTTTTTTTCATTATCTTTACATATCCCTCCTGAAATAAAAACGGCAATACAAATAATAATTACCTTACACACCAGTGAAACAAAGAGATTTCCACCAACTGAAATTTGCGATAACGAATTAATCAATGCATGTGTCATTACACATATCCATAAGCTCCTTGTTTTATTGTATAATGCAGATAAAATAAAACAGTTTATCAAAAGTCCAAATAAAAAGCTACCTACATGAATTGATTGCATTGAACCTTCAATAAAAAAATAAAGGAAATGCCATATTCCCCAACAGACAAATGTCACACATGTCGAAAACACATAATTATGCCGTTCCTCAATAATTGGTTGAAACGTATATCTCCAACCTATTTCTTCAATCCCACCGAACAAAATTGCTTTTACAAATAATATAACCGGAATATACCAATTCTTTACTTGTAACATTCCACCCATTAATAGATAACAAAACTCTATACTCAAAAACATAAAAACAAGCAAGTAGCCGAAGATAGGTTGCTTTATGTTCACAAACTCGATTACAATCCTCTTAAAATTTATTTTTCGATATCGAACTGTGACAATGCTCCCCCACATTGCCGAAGAAATTCCGCCAATTCCAATTGCTATCATCCCAATTACCGTTGTGTAATCAACGACTATCCCTATCTTACGCAATAGGAAAACTATGATCGCTATTACCGTAATTTGTCCTATAGTTCCAGTTAAATATAATCTAATCGCATTTTTTCTATCCACAGAATTATCCATGTCTTCTTCCTTCTTTAGTCAAAATCCGTAAAAACTCTTTCCCATTATTCTCCCCACAAATAGAGCTAAACTAGAGCCATTCTATAAAACAAATGCCGGAAGCCCGCATAAATACAGGCTTTCGGCATTTCTGTCCGTTATTCAAACTCGCAAAATTTTGTTTTATTCTGGTTGTTTCAATACAGTTATCTATACCATTCCGTATTGATAACCTATATCTTTTTCACTCATTATTCTTCATTCCACACATTTTTAGTACCAATCCAGTACCATTGCTATATTGTCATTATTGTATGTAGTTCCGGTGGCTTGCAGGTTTATTTACTATTCAGAAAATAATATTCTGATGGTTTGCAAATCCACCTATGGAAATTATAATCTCCAACCACTACTTCTGCAACTAGAAATTTTGTGGTACTAATGGGTAGTACCATCCTTCTCCATATCATTCATCAATCTATCAAAGTCACTTTCATACAGCGAATCCTGTATAACTCTGTATTTCTCAAATTCGCTTTCCGCAAATTCTTTCGCAATAGCTGCAGTAACTTTCCCTTTATCCTGAAGTACTTCTGCATCATTAAATCTGATATGTAATGACTCTTGTCAAGTACAAATTAACAGAAATCACTGCTTTATTTAGTTGTTTCTGAAGGCACCCGGAAAGAGCCTCGGAGTATCAGTTCCCGGCCTTGGCCACTCTGATATACGTGGATTGGTTACCTACAGGTCAATGGTCCGCCGTGAGCTCTACCGTCTAATTGCGTGGATCACAGATTGCTCTGTGCCGACATAGATTTATCGTAGATAGCTCGAACCTTGAAATGGCCGAAGCCCTTTCAGGATGTCTTCAGTTGTTGCTTTGTATTGGCCAGATGTACGTGGCATAAGCCATCTTACATCTGCTTGATTACCCACTATAACAGCGGGATGATGATGTCAAAGCTGCGAAGTACCGCCACAGGCGGCTTGGTCTTGACAGTAGCAGCGTGATGTTATACCCCCTATATCAGGCAATGTTATCTGTCATCATGCCCCACATGAAGCATGCGAGTTCCCTTGCGATTGCTGTTTTGGCTACATTGTGTTTCTTGCATTTATTAAGTACCATCTTGTAGTATCGACGTCTTAGACGCTCGTTAGCTTTGTCAGCATAAGCGATGACCGCAGGCGTATTCCCTGACTGACGGGCTTTCAATTCTTTGGATTTGAAACCAACCTGTCCTCTTGCATAGCATTGTGACGCTTCTGTTAGGAGTAACCGTACATGCCTGTTTCCTGCTTTGGTGATTCCAAGTCTGTTCTGATCATTACCGCTGGAATCCTCACCAGGGACAAGACCGAGGTAGGAAGCAAAGTGCTGAGCAGAGGCAAAGCGGTTGAAATCGCCGACTTCTACCAGAACAGAAAGCGCAGTATGTGTCTTCACACCGATGAAGCAATGGATAGGTTACAATTAACTGGACAGATTTTTTAAGGTCATATAATCTATAATAAATACACAAAGGAGCACTCATTATGACCGAACCAAAACAACGAAGAAAACCTCGTAAATATACCGATGAATTCAAACAGCAACTGGTGGAACTATATCGTTCCGGCAAACGCAGATGCGATATCTGCCGTGAATATGACATTGCTACTTCCCTGTTTGACAAATGGGTAAAGCAGGCATCCAATTCTGGCTCTTTCCATGAAAAAGATAACCGGACTCCAGAGCAGGAAGAACTGATCCGGCTTCGGAAAGAAAACCAGCAGTTAAGAATGGAAAATGATATTTTAAAACAAGCGGCTCTGATCTTAGGACGAAAGTAAATGTGATCAAAGCAAATGCTCACAAATACTCTGTATCAGCAATGTGCCGC
>NZ_QSCK01000040.1:32199-32923 GCF_003463035.1 Roseburia sp. OF03-24
CAGCAATGTGCCGCGTCCTACAGGTAAACAGAAGCACTTATTATTATGAAGCAGCAACAAAAAAAGATGAATCAGAACTTACTGCAGACATTCAGGAAATTTTTAGAAAAAGCCGGAACCATTATGGTACACGAAAGATCAAGAAAGAACTGGCTGATTGCGGGAAACAGGTATCAAGACGCAGGATTGGACGGATCATGAAGCAGGAAGGTCTGATATCAAGCTATACTACAGCTCAGTTTAAACCGCAAAAAGACAGATGTAATGAATCAAAAGTGGCAAATGTGTTGAACCGACAATTTCAAAACCAGCCATACCGTAATGTGGTGGTAAGTGATTTAACTTATGTAAGGGTAGGAAACCACTGGAATTATATCTGTGTACTGATAGACCTTTTTAACAGGGAGATCGTTGGATACAGTGCAGGAGAACATAAAACAGCAGAGCTTGTAAAACAGGCATTTAGGAAGGTAGAAGGCAATCTGTCGGAAATCCATATCTTCCACACAGACCGGGGAAATGAATTTAAAAATGAGACGATTGAGGAACTGTTAGAAACGTTTCATATAGAACGTTCCCTGAGCCATAAGGGATGTCCTTATGATAATGCAGTGGCAGAAGCTACGTTCAAGGTCATTAAAACAGAATTCGTGTGGAATGAAACATTCCATACATTAGAAGAACTGAAGATAAAACTATGGGATTATGTAAACTGGTATAATCA